>JBGPID010000012.1:0-21372 GCA_041484725.1 Geobacteraceae bacterium
ACATAACCGCCTTCTTCGGCCGTTCTGCCCCCGAACTTTTGACAACCGACTACGGCAAGGAGATCTGGAAGCTTTACGTGAGCGGCAAGCTCAGTCCCTTGACTGAACTGACGGGTCGCTTCGAGCATAGCGGCACTCCGGCAGACGTGAGGGGGGTCATGCGGGATATTGACTCGGCGCGGCGCTGGCATGAGCTGGAGCAGTCCAAAGCGAAGAGCAACGCAATCCCGCGGATGGCTGACTGAATTCCGATACGCTCAAAGCACTTTGCCTTTGCCTGGTTATGAAAGAAGCCGGAATACCCCGTTCTGTGGGCGGGGATAGGCCTCATCGGGCAACTTTCTTTCCTCTGGATCAACCCCGGCTATGTCGGGGGTAATTCACCGGAGAACAGAGCATGTTAAACGGAAAGAAGATAGTTGTTGTAATGCCCGCCTACAACGCGGAAAAAACATTGAAGGATACGTACAACGATATCCCTTTCGAGATTGTCGATGACGTGATCCTGGTGGATGATGCGAGCCGGGACCGGACCTCCGAGGTCGCACGGAATATGGGAATCCATACCATTGTGCACGAAAATAACCTGGGTTACGGCGGGAACCAGAAGAGCTGTTACCGGGCAGCCCTGGAACTGGGTGCGGATATCGTCATCATGCTCCACCCCGATTACCAGTACACCCCCAAGCTGATTCCGGCTATGGCCTCCATGATCGCCTACGGCGAATTCGATGCTGTCCTTGGCTCCCGGATACTCGGGATCGGCGCTTTGCAGGGGGGGATGCCGCTTTACAAGTATATTGCCAACCGTTTTCTTACCTTGTTCGAGAACCTGCTCCTGGGGCACAAGCTGTCGGAATACCACACCGGCTACCGCGCCTTTTCCCGGGAGATCCTGGAAAGGCTGCCGCTGGAGAAGAATTCCAACGATTTTGTCTTCGACAACCAGATGCTGGCCCAGATCATCTGGTTCGGCTACCGGATAGGCGAGCTCAGTTGCCCCACGAAATATTTCGAGGATGCGTCTTCCATCAATTTCCGCCGCAGTGTCGCCTATGGCCTGGGCGTCTTGAAGACGGCGGTGCAGTTCCGCCTGCAGAAGTGGGGGCTGGCCAGGTCAGCAATTTTCTCATAGAATCTCCATTGTTGCATAACTACCGCTAAGACTTGATCCGGTCAGAGCGTCAAGCTCGAGTGACTCCGGAACCCGGATATTACATGAGCCGGGATACCAGTTTAAACAGATAAGCGGCATTTATATCCCCCACTATTTTATTTCGAATGACTCCGTTTCTATCAAGAATGAAAATAGTCGGAAACCCGATAACACCATATTGTCGTGAGATCATCCCATGCTCATCGGTCAACATCGTAAAGGTCAATCCATTATTCCTTGCGAATAACCTTACGCTATTCTCGTCGCCACCAACATTTACAGCCAGAATCGACAACCCTTTATACTTGTTGAGACTGAACCAGGGTTTAAGCTGTTTCAATCGGTCACCGCAACATGTGCTTGACCAGAAATAGATGACAACGACATCGCCTTTTAACCGGTTCAGGCTTATGTATTCACCGGTAACATCGTTGCAGGATATCGCCGGCGGAGTTTCCCCGATTTTGGGAACAGATTTATCCGCGCAACCGGATAAAAAGCTGGGGAGCGCCAGTAATAAACACATTAAAGGAATAATAGGATCGGGGAGAAACGCTGGAAAATGTTTCAATATTTTGGGAAGCCGAACGCGCATACTACCCCATATAACATTTTCTCAGCGGTTTTTGAAGTATATGATTGTATTTGCAGAATGGAAAGCTATTCAAATGGTCGCTATTTATTATGACAGGTGAGGCACAATGCACTCCGCAGGTCGCTCATGACAAGGTGTCCTTTTTCCGGATTAAGCGGATTATGACAAGTCAGACAGCCAACCTTGCCATTAACAAATTTCATTTTCGTGTTGAACGTGGATATGCGTTTGAATTTCCCTCTGCCAAAAGCCACGTAACTCTGATAATCCATGCCGTTTGGATGGTCTGATCCACCGGCATATTTCTGTTGGGTGGCAGTACCTGGTGAATTAGTGTAATTAAATTCGATATTATGAGCTGAAGCTCCGTCGTGGCAGTTCAGGCAGTCCTTACTGAAATCATCGATAGCAGAATCACCCGTTTTGGAACTCGCTGAACCGACGATTATGCTAATTAGAGCAGGTGCATCCGACTGTTCCGGGCTGTCGTTATTTGTGTTGGCAGCCAGCATGATACCCTGATCCGTAGCCAGCCGTGCTATGTATTGTTCCCTGTAGGGAGAACTTTGCAGTTGCAGCGAGAAAGCGCAATATTTATCATTGCCTGTAAACGTGGCGCTGTAACTGGAGCTTATCGGGAGAATGATTCCTGAAATAATCAGCAACGTAACAAAAATGCAATGATGTATTGAATTATGATGGCGGATGATATTCTCAAAATGGAGCGGTTTCATGTTTTACCTCCTGTTAGTTCATTTCATATATAACTGGTTCTACATTTAATGTGCCGTCAGATGAGCAGAGTGGTCAAATACTCATAACCAACTGATAAATAAACAATGAATGTTAACAGCGTATGGGATAATGAAAATCATTTTCAATAGCTGAGTGGTGAAATGCTGAACAGATGCCGACCAAGATTCCTTATAGCCTTGCCAGGCTCGTTTCTACTGATATGATTAAGACTTGAGCATGGTCAACAGTTGAACATGGGAAGAGGCTCTATGTCAGGAATGAAGGGATTTACCGGGGAAAACTACGGACCCGGGTCAGCGGCAGGATTCTTCTCACCATCGGGGAGGGGAGGGTGCAGTGGATGACCGGCGACCGGGTTTGAATCGACGAATGAAAAGTTTTTTCATTGACTAATCGGGCTATTTTCAGTTTAATATGAGGTACTTTGATTTGTCTGATTTTACAGTTCTTTACAAATTTCAGTTACGAAATATTATTTAATATCCGGGTAAATTCTTCTAAGCTTGCTTCGTTGAGAGAACGCATTTACTATTGTGATACCACGCAGCTTGCTGTCGGGTAGTTCATTGGATGCAGACCCTGACATTTAAGGACACGTATGCTGCATTTTAAACTTAAGCTTCTGCTGTTGCTCCTGGTGGGCTGTTTTCTGGCGTTCAATCCCCCCCCCGCCGTTGCCGCCGACTCATGCATTTCGGCATCCTGCCACCAGGCCATCGGCGGGTTAAAATATCTTCATCAGCCCGTTAAAGACGGCGATTGCAGCGCCTGCCATCAGCAGAAGGCCAAGGAGCACCCCATCAAGAGGGGCAAGAGCTTCGAACTGACGGCCAAGGGGGCTGCTCTCTGCAGCCAGTGTCATGATGCCAAAGGGAAAAAGAAGGTGGTGCACCCGCCGGTCAAGGATGGCGACTGCCTCGCGTGCCACAAGCCGCACGGCGGAAGTGGCCGGTACCTTTTGGACGTGGGTGAGAACCAGACGGAACTCTGCATTGGGTGCCACGACTCGGCATCGTTCAAACGGAAGTTCATGCACGGCCCGGTCGCCGTCGGTGCTTGCACAAAATGTCACGACCCCCACGAATCGTCGGTAAAGTTCCTCCTCAAGGAGCCCAACCGGGAACTCTGTCTGAAATGCCACGCCGATTTCGGGAAGGCCGAGAGCGAAGCAAAGGTTATTCATGATCCGGTGAAGATCAATCAATGTTTTTCATGCCATGAACCGCATGGATCGGCAAACTCCGCTCTGCTCAAGAAAACGATGCCGGAATTGTGCACATATTGCCATAAGAAAATCGGCGATAAAATGGCCAATGCAAAAGTCCCTCATAAGCCCCTTCTCCAGCAGGGGGGATGCACGACCTGTCATTCCCCCCACTTTGCCAAAGCAAATGGGCTACTTGCGGCCGATGATATGACGGTCTGTCTCAACTGCCACGGCAAGGACAATCTCGGCACCCCCCCCCTGAAGAACATCAAGCAGGAACTGGAGGGGAAAAAGTACCTTCACGGCCCCATAAAGGAGGGGAAGTGCACCCCCTGTCACGATCCGCACGGTTCCAACGTTATCCGGATGTTGAGGGGGAATTTCCCCGACACCTTCTATGCTCCGTACAAGGAAGGGGCGTATGATTTCTGCCTGCAGTGTCATCAAAAGAATCTCCTCCGATTCGCAGAAACCACGATATACACCAAGTTCCGCAACGGTAAGCAAAATCTCCACTACGTTCACGTCGTAAACAGCAGGAAAGGGCGCACCTGCCTCATCTGCCATGCGCCCCACGCAAGCAACGGGGAGAAATTGATCAACAAGGAAGGCCCGAAGTTCGGCGACTGGGATATCCCGATGAATTTCAAGATCACTGCCACAGGTGGTAGCTGCGCGCCGGGATGTCATCGCGAATTCAAATATGATCGGGAAAAGCCGGAGAAATATTGACGGAATTTCCAGCCGGATACCGGCGGCGCGGTATTCGACGCAGACTATATATCCAAGTTAATGGAGCCAATATGACAAAACACAATCGTATCTTTTTCGACCGAAGTGTAGTAAAGGGAGCCTTGCTGATTATTCTATCCAGCATCATCTTCTCGGGGTGCGCGTCCGAAAAGGTCTGCTCCACGAAACCGACTTTTTTCCCTCCCCCTCCCGACGATCCGCACATCCAGTGGCTTACCGGAATTTCAAATTCCCAGGATATCGGCGCCAAAGAATCCCAGAGCAAATTTTCTCTCGTCCTGACAGGCAAGGAAAAGCCTGACATCATCAAGAAGATCACCAAGTCCTACGGGATTGTCGCGCACAAAGGAAAGCTCTATGTCGCCGAAAGCAGCAGCCAGAGGGTGACCATCATCGATCCGGTTAACGGGACACTGGAGTATCTCAAGGGGCTCTCCAACCCGAAGGGGGTGCTCTTGGACCCTGTCAACCTGGCTTTCGACCAGGAAGACAACCTGTATGTGGCTGACCCGGGGAGAAAGGAAATTGTCGTATATGACAAGTACGAAAATTACGTCACTTCCTTCGGCAGGGACATTGCGAAAGGTTCGAAGATCGTCTCAGTGGCCGTATATGGGGATAACCTCTACGCGCTTGATCTTGGCACCAGCCGCATCAGGGTATTAAATCCCAAGACCGGCGAACAGATCACGGAGTTCGGCTACATCGAAAAGCCGAACCAGAGCCTGCGGGCGCCGGGCAACTTTACCATTGACGCCAAAGGCGCCATTTATACCACGAATATCGGCAGCAACAAAGTCATGAAGTACGACATTGACGGAAACTTTGTCGGCTCGTTCGGCGGGACCGGCGACCAGTACACCACCTTTGCCAAACCCAAGGGGATTGCCGTGGATGACGCCGGGCGCATCTATGTGGTGGACGCCGGCACCAATGTCGTCCAGCTCTTCGATGATCAATTCCGCCTGCTCACCCTGTTCGGCTGGCCGGGTCTAGAAACCGGCTCACTGAGCCTTCCGGCGGGGATTTCGGTGACCAGGGACGACGCGCTCATGCACTATTTCCAGAGGTATGCGGTGCCGGGATTCAAGCTGGAAAACCTGATCTTTGTTGTCAACCAGTTCGGATCGGAGTTCTGCATTCCCCGAATAACCGTGTACGGCCTGGGAATGATGGAGGGTAGAAAATACGTTGAGCCTCCCCCCGCCCCGGTAAAAAAGCCGGAGCCTGAAAAATCAGGAGCGGACAAGGGTGAGAAGAAATGAACCACGGCGGTTCCGGAAACAGGTTAACGTCGAATGACGGGAAATGAGGGTTGGGATGAGCAAAAGGGGCATGATCTTCTGGGTCGTGGGCGTGATGGCCCTACTGTGTGGCTGTGACCCCGTCACCAGGCATGAAATCATCTCCACCATTTTTGACGGCGTTCCCAGCATGCCTCCGGCGGAGCAATACTGCAAGGACTATCACCTGAGGGCGCTTTCCGAAGAGGCCGAATCCGAGAAACAGAAGCAAATGGCCAAAGAGAAGGGGCAAGCGTCCGTTCACCCCCCCTTCGCGGAAAAGCACTGCGACAACTGTCACGACAAGAACACAGACTCCGGCTTTGTTGTCCCGGCCAAGGATCTCTGCAACGTCTGTCATCCCGACTTCATCAAAGGGGCCTACTCTCATGGTCCGGCAGCGGTCGGCGCCTGCACGATGTGCCATGTTCCGCATAATTCTCAGTATCAGAGCCTGCTCAAGAAGCCAAAAGGAGAAATCTGTGATTCTTGCCATCAGGAAAAGCGGCTGGCCCATGGACTGCACAACATGGTAAAGCTCAAGAAAATGGTCTGCACCGACTGCCATAACCCCCATGGCGGCAACTCGCGTTTTTTCCTGGAATAGCTTCTTCCATGCCAACCAGAATTACGTTCATATGCCTGCTTATCTTCTTCTGCTCCCTGCAAGGTGCACATGCGGACGATTCCGTGGAGATCCGGCAGAGAAGGGGGCTCCTTCTCCTGGGGGATATCCAGCAGTGGCTTGGACTGACGTACGAGTATACCGGCCACGACTCGGGCAAAAATGGAAATTACTCGACGAACAAATTAGAGGAAATCTACCACATCGATACCTCCGCCGCCATCCTCGATCCCCACCTGTTCTATATCGTTTTGAGCGGCGACATCTGGTTTCAGCAGGTAGGGGTATCGAGCAGCTCGAGCGGATCGTCGTCCGGCAACGGGGTCAGGTATGCGTACAATTTTGCCGGCAGTGCTTTCGACAGGAGATGGTATCCGATCAACATCTTCAGTTCACTTTCACTTGATACCGTGCAGTCACCCTTCTCCCCGGCCGTTAATACCGAAACCGGCAGACACGGCATCGAGTTCCTGATCCTGAAAGACCCCTACCGGCTGAAATTAAAGTATGAAAGGGATACGCTCGATTTGAGCGGCGGGAACCAGAACAGCAGCCAGGTCACAGATTCCGTAGATATCCTCGGTAGCCACGATTACCGGGGGATCAGCTACACCAGTGTCAATGCCACCTTGTCCACCCAGAGCAGTGTCAGCAGCGGCGCCAAGCAGTCGGGCACCGGCTTTTTGTTCGGCTACTCAAATGATCTATATCTGGGCCGTCTGAAGAAATATTCCATTACCTCGACGCTGCAGTCGAACAACCTGACCATAGGCGGGGTACCGCAGGAAACGCTCAACCTGTGCGAAACTTTCCTGGGCCATCCGGGGAAGGCGCTGGATCTGGAACTGGACTACCGGTACGACCATAACCGCACCGGCAGCGTGTCGGGCGCTCCAGACCTGGTGTTCGATGTGAACTCGGGTGTTTTCCTGCTCCGGCATCGCCTGTTCGAGAGCCTCTACACCCGCCTGCGCGGAAATCTTTCACAGAGCAAGTTTCTAAGTGGGACCGAAAACAAATATTCCGGGACTGCCGGGTTTACATACAGCAAAAAGCTCTTCGAGAAGAGCCGGCTCATGGTCGAAACCTACGGGACCCATGAAGTGACCGACCGTAAACTGGGGGGGAATGAACAGGATGTTGTGAACGAGAGGAGCCACACGGTCACCCAACCGAATCAGGTCATCACCCTTGACCACCCCGGTCCCCTGAAACCGGGTTCGGTCATCATCCGGGGGTTTGCCGTGCCACCCATCAACCCCCAGTTGGACCCCACGACCCTTACATTTATAGAGAATATCGATTACCAGATCGATTACCCACTCGGGCGGATCACCTGGATTGGTCCTGTCCCCTTGGTGCCCACTATCGTGGTCGATTATATCGTCCTGGTCGATCCATCTTTAAAATATTCCACCGATACCGTAAGCCTCTCCAGTACCCTCTCCCTGGCGGATGGGAAATACGCCCTGAGCGGGCTTATTTACAATCAGAACCAGCATCTGATATCCGGCCAGTCCCAGTTTGGCCTTTACGACACACGCATTGCCCAGCTCCGTTTCCAGGGATTTTTAGGGGAAAACTCCTTCAATCTGGAATACGATGATTATACATCCGGTCCATCCAAATACCGGTATCTGGAGGAATGGTGGCAGTATAACCATGTCGTCCCCGGCGCTTCGCTTCAACTTATGGGGCGGGACCGCTACACCATGTACGCGGCAACTAACACTGCCGCCGCCTATAGCGACAACACCTTGAACCTTTCGGGAACGTACAGCAAAGACATATCCGACTGGTCGCGCCTCCTGCTGGGGTTCATCGTCCTCGATGACAGGGGGGGAACAAGCGGGACAAGCGACAGTATCTCCCTCAGAGCAGCCCTCAAGATGCGCTTCAATAGGCTCACCGTTAACCTGCTCGGCTCATCCGGATGGCGGATCAATGGAAACTCGACGAACCGTGACGATTACGTCCGTATCGAAGTGAAGAGGTATTTCTAGTGCGTACCAGCGGGCTTCGGCAATCCGGGAAGAATCCGTGGGGGTGAAAATGCAGGGGAATAAGAAACATGATAATACTCCGCGGAGGGGGATGGTAAGGCGCTGCCTGTTTCCGGTTCTCTTTATCCTGTCCGCCTGCGCCGGTCCCGTTTCCATCTACCAGACCAAGCCTGCCACCGACCTGGCATGGCCGCGGCAGATGAACGGGGGGCCGAAAATAGTATGGGTCAGGAGCATTGCCGAGTACCAGGATGTGGGGATTGACAAGGGGTTCTGGAAACGGGCGCTCGAGTTCTTCACCGGCGCCGCCGAGGGACATCTGGTGCGTCCGTACGGCGTACTGTTCGACGGGAATGAGCGGCTCTTTATCGCCGACCCGGGGCGTGGGGTCGTCCACTGCATGGATATCAGGGGGGGGCGCTACACCGTTATCGGCGACAAAAAGGGCTCCCCGTTACGCACTCCCATCGGCCTTGCCGAAGACGAGGCCGATCACCTCTACATCACCGACTCTACGACAGGGGCCGTCTATCTTTTCGATATCAAGGAAGGCTCCCTGAAGCCGTTCCTGGCGAACAGGCTGCGAAGGCCCACGGGAATTGCATATAACGAGGCCAACAAGCTCCTCTACATTGTAGATACCATCGCCGGCCAGGTAGTGGCGGTCGACACCGAGGGACGCGAGCGGAGCCGGTTCGGCACATTCGGTGAAGGTAAGGGGGAGTTCAATCATCCCACAGATATCGCCGTTGACGACCTGGGACAGCTCTATGTCACGGATTCGCTTAATTACAAGATCAAGATGTTCACCCCGGAGGGGGCTCTGGTTACCCAGTTTGGCGCCGCCGGCGACGCCGCCGGTGATATGTTCAAGCCGAGGGGGATCGCGGTGGACAGCGCAAGGCACATCTATCTCTGCGACGCCATGCTCGACGCGGTCCAGGTTTTCGACGATTCAGGCCGTTTTCTCCTATCCTTCGGAGTCCCCGGCACCGGCAACGGGCAATTCTGGATGCCGTCGGGACTCTTCATCGACCACCATAATTATATATTCGTCGCCGACACCTACAATCGCAGGATACAGGTGTTCAGATACCTTGCAGGCGGCGGGCCTAGTCCGGGGGAAGGGAGTTGGCAACCGCGCAAGTGAGTTGAAAGATGAAGGCTGAGTCCCTAGCGCTTATGGAGCTGTTATGAACCGGAGCAGATATTTCATATCATTTTTATTCCTTGTCCTGTATTTCGGTCAGGGCGTCGCGTTCGGCAAGTGGAGCGTGGTCGGCTCACCCCACGACCTTTCCGCCACCGGCGGCGGGGGGGCGCACGGCATTTTCTTCACGGATGAGGAGCGCATCTGTGTTTTCTGCCATGCCCCCCATAACGCCACGCCGGCGACACCGCTCTGGGCCCACGAAATGTCCACCGCGCAGTATATCCCTTATGATTCCTCGACCCTGCAGGCCAGGCCCAAGCCCGACAGGCCCACGGGATCGTCCCGGCTCTGTCTGAGCTGCCACGACGGCACCATCGCCCTCGGCAGATACGCGGGGGCTACCGGAACCGGTTCGCCTGTTTATATGCCAACCGACTCGGTCCCGACCAGGAACCCCAACCTGACGAACGATCTTTCCGACGACCACCCTATCTCCTTCTCCTACAGCGCGGACCTGGTCAGCAAGGCCCAGCTCAATAACCCCGCGGCCCTGCCGCCTCAAGTCAGGCTCGATTCCGACGGCATGCTCCAGTGTACCAGCTGTCACGACCCCCACAGCAACGAATTCGGCAATTTTCTCGTCATCGACAACAAGCTTCCCGGTTCCCCCCTCTGTGTAGTCTGCCACAACAATACCGGCTGGAGAAATGCGTCGCACAACCCGACACTGAGCGCGGGTCAGACTACCGGGTGCATCGACTGCCATTACGTCCATACCGCCCCGGCCCCCCAGCGGCTCCTCCACAGCAAGAGGGAAGAGGACAACTGCATAACCACCACCTGCCACAATAACGGCGTTGCTCCCATCTACGCCAACATGCAGCCCGTTTTCGGAATGCCGTACCGGCATCCGATCGAACTCACCACCGGCGTGCATGACGAAAATGAAAATCTTCCCGCCACTCAGACCCACGTGGAGTGCGTCGACTGCCACAACCCCCATCAGGCCAACCGGACTAATGTCCCGCTGTCGTTCCCCCCGGCCGTCAATGGTCCGCTGCAAGGGGTCAGGGGGGTCAGCAAGGACACCCTGGCGGTGGTGGTCGCCGCCGCTGAATACGAAATCTGTTTTAGATGCCATTCGGGAGGGAGTGCCGGCCTGTTCACCGGGATCACCGGGACCCCCACCGACCGGATGATAGTCCAACCGAACCAGATCAAACGTTTCAGCCAGTTGCAAACCTCTTCGTTCCACCCGGTCACCGACCAGCGCCGGGGAAGCGGGGCAAGCCTTCTGGCCCAATACCAGCAAAGCATGCTGATGATCTACTGTTCCGACTGCCATAACAGCGACCAGAGCGCCAGGGCCGGCAGGGTCGGGCCGAACGGACCCCACGGTTCCCAATACGAGCATATCCTCATGGACCGCTACGACATGCCCCAGACTCCTCTCATCACCGCGCCGGTATTCGATTTTGTGGCCCGTTACGCCCTCTGTTTCCGTTGCCACACGGACACCTACGTCATGGGGACCAGCTCAGGGTTTGTTTTCAACGGCGCTTCCGAGCACAGCGCGCATGTGCAGGACCGGGGCATTCCCTGTTTTGCCTGTCATGATGCCCACGGCGTTCCCCTCTCGGGGCCCACACCACCCTTCGGCACCCACCTCATCAACTTTGCCAGGGCATATGCCGCCGGCCCCGCGGTCCCCAATCCGTCTTATACGCCGCTGGCGAATTTCGGCAGCGGGTCCTGTACGGTCAATTGTCATACCACCGGCACAAACGGCGTTAATACGCATACATATTCAACCACGGCTATACTCCCCCTCCTGCGCAAGACGAAGATCAGGTAAGACCCCTCTCTCTCCGGGAGAGGGGTCTTACCCCCCGAACCGCGATCACGCGAAATCACAACTTCACTACGTGTAATAACCACGCATGCCATCCCCTCCGTCTTTTCCAGTTGTCGGGCCCACCTAACGGCGCGGCCGCTTCATGCCGACTAACTCACTTAAACTAATAAGTTATTTCCCCAGCTTCAGAAGAGATCGGAGCGCCACGGCCGTCCGATCCGGAGGGTTTTATCCTCTGGCATTCATATTGCAAACTTTTGTAAAGTGAGACTGCTCCCGTAGTGGGACATGATATTTTAGGCAGTACAATCAACCATAGAAAAAGGAGAAAAAATGATGAAGAAATTAGTGAGTATCATGGCTTTTGTGGCACTTACCGCCGCATCCGCAACCGTTTCCTTCGCGGGCCAAACTCCCGGGACCGGTGTGAATGAGTCGATGCATGACATCACCTACCTGGGCGCTACCCTAGGGTTCTACAACCAGGACGATTTCCAGAGGGTCTGCGTATTCTGCCACACCCCGCATAACGCCCTGCCGAACGGCTCCGTTCCGGCACCGCTCTGGAACCACGCTCAATCAAACGTTAACCTTGCTCCTTACACATGGGCGGCCCCGGCCAATCTCCCCATCGCCTTCAACGCCGACCCGCTTGTCGGCCCGAGTCGTCTCTGCATGGCCTGCCATGACGGCGTGACAGCGGTCGACTCCCACGGCTCCGCCGGCAGCAGCAACAACGGCAACCACGTTATGACCTCACATTACACCGACGGTCTTGGCAATGACGCCAAGCGTTTCATCAACGACCTGGGCGTAACCCACCCGATCGGCTTCCTCTACCAGGACGCGATTAACGCACGCAACACCGGCGGCGCGACCGAAATCGTCACCCCCGACCAGCACTTCCTCACCACCGTTCCGGCTAACCCCGACACCCATCTCCGCACCGGCTTTGTCCAGGGGTCCAAGGCAATCAACGACACCCTCTATAGCGGCTACATGACCTGCGCCTCCTGCCACGAGGTTCACAACACGAACAACGTCGCCAGCACCGCTGGGATTCACAGCGGGATCACCCCCAACTACTTCCTCTGGGCGCCTGAGCAGAAATCGACCATATGCCTCTCCTGCCATATAAAATAGGGTAAAGAGCGAGTACACAATGAATAGATGTAACTATTAATGAAAGGAGAAGCACATGTCTAAAAAGTTGTTCGCATTAATCACCATGATGTGCTTGCTGCCCGCGGTTGCCTTTGCCTGGTCGCTTAACACCTGGGTAAAATCCGCGGGAGGAAATCTCGTGGTGCGCGGAGGCGCGCCGCAGACTTCCGTCAACGGGTCGGTGTTCAAATCCTACACCACCAGTCAGGCTTTTAACGTGACAGTGAACGCCAACACCGGCTACACAATTTCCAACCTTACGTACAATGGGGTTTCCCAGACACTCCCTGTAGCGAACCCTACCAGCTATGCGGTGTCCGGTCCGGCCTCGCAGAGCGTTTACGCCACCTTCGCCCCACAGCAGTTGTCCGTAACGGCCTCAGCCGGGGCCGGCGGAACGGTATCGCCCTCCAGCGTTTCCGGCATTTATTATGGCACGAAGCTATATTCACCCCTCAGAATTACGTTCACCCCCAGTTCCGGGTTCAACGTAGTCAACATTACCGGTGTTCCGACTGGCGCCACGGTCAGTTCTGGCTTGCCGGCTCCGGCTAACACGCAGGTAATAGTTACATTTCCCACGAACTTCACCTTCACCAGCGGCGTAACCCTCGCCGGTACGTTTCAGGGACCGCCGGTAGCCAAAACAGGGGCTCCCCAGACCGTACTGCCCGGCACTTCGGTAACCCTGAATGGCTCCGCCAGCACCGGAACGATTACGACCTATACCTGGGCACAGACCTCCGGCCCGGCCACCGTTACACTCACGCCATCCGGATCTAATGCCACCTTTACCCCGACCGTTGTCGGCACCTACCAATTCAGCCTTACAGTAACCGGCGGTTCGATCGCAACGACGACCGTAACCGTGACCAATTCGTTGGCCGCTGCAGTCAGGAATGCCTGCATCGTATGCCACAACACCCAAAATGTGGGTGTCGTTAATGGCCAGAACGTGGTCTTCAATAACTGGTCTTCCTCCAATCTCAACCAGGCGGGAGTCAACGGCAGAATCTGCTACGACTGCCACGTGGGGGCCAATTCCGGCGGGCATCCGGGCTCAGTTGGCAACAACTGCATCGGCTGCCATAATTTAGCCCTGCCGAACCACAACGGCAACGTCGCCGACAACAACAACGGCGTCCGCGCCATCGTGCAGGAATTCTCAAAGTGGTCGCACCACGTGACCGGCGTAACCCTGGATAACTCCCACTGCGCTGCCTGCCATCTGGAAGGCACCGTTGTCGGGGGCCAAATTGTTATTGACAGAGCCTACCACATGGCCGATGGCAATACTCACCTGCGCAACGCAGATACCGACGCCGACATGGTGTGGAACTCGGCTGCGCCGAACCACAGCAACATGGACAGTTTCTGCATGAGCTGCCATGACGCCAACGGCGCAACTTCTCCTGTAAGTGCACAAATACAGGCTGTAATCAATACTAACGGGATCGCCGCTGCCGGCAAAACCGCATCCGCCAGCAACCCGTTCGGCGACACCATCTCAAACCGTTACGACAAGTTGCAGCGTCCGGCGGTTACAAACGTTGACGACCAGTTCAATACCGCCAACAACTCGCACCACGGCGTAAAAGGCCCGCGCTATACCGGCCGGACCCGTCTTGCTGGCCCGCGTCAGATTGCCAATGCGGCAGCCTTTGCCAACAACTCGACCGCACTTCTGAAGGGCGTCCGCAAAACCATGTTCGACGCAGGCGTCATGAACAATCTTTACACACCGCTCGAGAACGCCGGCGGCGAAGTTGCTCCGCGTACCGGCGCAGCAGACCTCGGTGACGACTCTACCCTTCACTGCGGTGACTGCCACACCGTCGGCCAGTGGAAAGTCGGCTCCTCGGAAACCGCCAACGGCTCCCCGACTTCGGCAGCCATCGGCGCCCACGGCTCCAACAACGAGTATCTGCTCCGTAACAGCATCGGCACCGACGAGCGCCACACACAGAACGCGTTCGTGGTTTCCAGTGGTACCGTTATCTACACCAACCCGAACGGCGCCTTCCTGGTCTGCTACAACTGCCACAGCTATACAAAATACGGCAGCATTTACTCTGGCACCGGCCTGAATGTCGGCCAGGACAGGCAGCCACATGCCGGCGAATACGACTCAGCGGGCCGCTGCAACGGCGTCGGCAACACCATCCCGTTCAACGGTTACACCACAGGCAAAGCCACCGACGGCACCCAGTTCGCCAGCCGCTTTATGGGTACTGCCCCTGGATTTACAATGCCGACAGTCATTACTGGTCCTCCTACTCCTCTCCAGTATACGTCTCCTGCTCCTTATGCTGGCGAGCAACCAGCCGACTTCGGCAACATCTACGGCATCCAGTGCCTCAACTGCCACAACTCCGGCGCCGGCAACGCCTACGGCGGTATCCACGGTTCCGCCAATAACACCAACACAACTCTGGCAACTGTCGACCCGTCTGTAACAGGCGGCGCCTACATCGACGGCATGGGCAACACCACAAAAGTTGAACGCTTCCTCCCCGGCCTCGGTAACGCCATGCACGTACCGGGCACCCTGGGTGGCTTCACCGGCGGGACAGTTGCCTTCAAGAACGGCAGTACCGCAAGTGGTGGCACTTATACTACCGGTGCTATCTCCAATGATACCAACTGGGAGCAGAAGCACTGGCAGCAGACCGCCAGCACCAACTTTAACCTGACGACCGGCGCAGTTACAGGCACTCTTACAAGTGCGGGCGCTGGCTGCTACACCCTGGGCGCAGCAACTGCCGCCACTAGCAGACTGGAAGGCCCCTCCGTCACCGGCGCAGGCGGTCCCGCCACTGAGCTCCTCGACACCTGGGGCGGTTGTGAAGACCACGGTGCCAAACAGGGCAATGGCGATCACGGCTTCGCGAAGAGGATTGTCCGTCCTGTAACGTACTAAACTCTGTTGAACCTGGAGGGGGGGATTTTCCCCTCTCCAGACTGTTGAAAATGTGGTGAGGCCGGCGCTCAGGCGCCGGCCTTTTTTTGCCATCCCGACACACTATTTTGCCTTATCCCGCTTGGCAATTAACATTGACTGAGATAAAATATTGCTGGTATTATTAAGTTTAGTCGATATGCGCAAATCTTCCGCAAACCTAAATCCCCCTTTATCAAAGGGGGAAACTTTTGGTTGAAGATTATCTGATTTTAAGGAGTCAAACATGAACTATGCACGTCGCATAAACAATCTTTTCCTGATCATCCTCTTCGTCACGGTCATCGGCTGCAAATCCAAGCAGGAGGAGACGGTAGCGAAAACCTCACCGCCGCAGGTTGGCGGAGAGGTTAAATCCATATCCGGTCAGAATGCAGCCGGTACACCAGTGACCTCGCCCCAGGATAAGATCGACGCGGAAGCCGCCGCCGCTCGCGTTCTTTTGCAGATGGAGGCCGGCGACTTCTCCGCGATTTACAATGAAGCCACACCCGGCTTCAAACAAATCGGCAGTCAGGCATTATTTGTCGAGAAGTTTCAGCAAACTCGCAAGAAAACCGGACCGCTTAAAAATCCGAAGCTAGTCAGCTTTGTCACACTCCCCGATAAAACGCATGTTCTCGTTTACCGACTTGAGAGTGAAAGGTTCAAAACCGAACGTCGACTCACTTTTGATCGCTCGAAGAGCGGGAAAATGGAGCTGTTCGGTTTGAACCAGCACGATGAACCCAAGAGCAGATGAGGGATTAAGAACCGATGAGGGATGAGCGACGAGGGATGAGTAAGGAAAAATTCATCTCTCATCTCTCAACTCTCATCGGATTCTTGCTCAACTCTCATCAGATTTCTGCTTATCTCTCAACCTGTGGAATACATTCTTATTTTTATGTTTCCATTTCTCGTGGCGTTTGGTAATATATAATGTCTTATTCTTAAGGCCCAGTCGCTGACTCCAGCCCCAGAAGGAATCGCCTTACCCTATGAAAGCCGACTCGAAATTCTCCAGACTGATATTGGTTTCACCCTGGTTTCTTTTCCTCTTCCTCGTCATCCCGATCCTGGTCATCCTGAGCTTAAGGTTCCAAGTCCGGGTCCCACTGGTTGCCCCCAGGCTGCTGCTTTTCAATAATATATGTTTTGCGCTCCTCGCTGCCTGCCGCCTGATGCGCTATCTTTGCGGATTGAGGAAGGAAGTCAGGTATGGCGCCGAGTTTTGCCGGTCACGGCAAGTGACCAGCATACATATGCCAGTTGCCGAAGCGAGGAGAGTGTTAAGCAGCGCCGGGTACGCCTTTGCCGCTAACGGTGGATACGCTGAGAAGCGGGACTCAGGCTATCTTGGCACAACTATTCTGTACGGGGGACTGCTCATCCTCCTGGCCGCCGGATGCTGGGACAACCTGAGGCAGTTCTCCGGCTTTCTGCTGGACGGTGTGGGGCCGGCGACAAAGCTGAACATGGTCGAGTCGTACCGCGGCCTAACCATGGGGCCTCTGGCCGCCAGGCCCGATTCCCTGCCGCGAATCCAGATCATCAGCCAATTACTTCCGGACAGCAGATACCCGAAGGGAGCAACGGATCTTGCCCTTATCTCGGAAAACGGCAAAGAACTGAGAGCTATCCTCAAACCGAGTGATCCGGTCAGTTATGGCGCCTACGATATCTACATGGCAAAGCTTGTCTTCGAGCCGGAGATCGTGATCAAGAGCAGAGACTCCAGGATATTATTCGACGACTTCGTCAAGCTCGATCCTCTTGTGGAGAAACGGGGCGAGTTCAGTTTTTACGGGCTGTTCCAAGGGGCCGATCTGGGTGGTGGGGTGTATTACCAGCCGGAAAAAAGCCTCCTGATGGTGGTGATTTCCCGGGGTGACAAGAAGGTAGTTGCCGATATGGTGTTTCAGGTCGATCAGCAGGTGGTGCATGGGGACTATATCCTTTCCTGCGCAAAGATGGGTGAATGGTCCGAAATCCATGTCGTCCACAGAAGGCATAAGGCCATGCTCTGGTTGGGCGCGATAATTGCCGTCATCGGTCTCGTGATGAGGATTGCCATCCGGCCGCAGCGTGTCTGGTTGGAAGAGGCCGTCGAAGGGAGTACGATCCGTTCGTCTGGCAAGGAAGCGAAGAGGCTGCTGAGTAAAGAGTAAAACCGATGAGAGATGAGGGTTGAGGGATGAGATGAAACCAACTTTTGTTTTTCATAAATTGCAGGTTTGGCACTTGGCGAAAAACCTTGTGAAGGAAGTATATAATGTGACTAAGGGGTTCCCTGCCGAGGAAAAGTTTGGACTCGTTTCACAGATCAACCGGGCCTCAATTTCGATTGCATCGAATATTGCAGAGGGTAGCGGCAGGACCAGTCGAAAAGATCAGGCACATTTCACGCAATTGGCATATGGGTCTCTCATGGAGGTAGCGTGTCAAATGGAAATAGCTCACGATCTGGGGTTTTTTGCGGAAAGTGAATTAAACGCGCTGCATGGTAAAATAGATACGCTTGCGGAGAAGTTGTCCGCTTTACGAACTGCACAACTAAAAGCGGATGAGAGATGAGGGATGAGTGACTAGAAAAACTCCCTCAACCCTCATCTCTCATCTCTCATCTTAAAAAGGAATTTAATATGGCATACTGGGAAACAATATTTTACTGGGTAGCACTGGTGGCATACTCGCTGGCGGCCGGGGGATGCATCTATTCCTTTGTCTTCAAAAATCCACGCGTAATGCCGAAAATAACGCTTCTGACGGCGGTTGGTTTTGTTGCAGTTACCCTTGCCATTGTCGCCCGGTTTAATGCCACGGGGCATCTCCCATGGTCCGGCCACTATGAGTATGTCCTGATGGGTGGATGGTTCATTATCGCCGGTACCCTTTTCGTGGGATGGCAGAACAAATCGCTGCAGGGGCTTGCAGTCGGCACTTTGCCGCTTGTGATCATCATGATGGGTTACGGGTACATGCAATCGCCGGGACTGACCCCGATGGCGGCGAGTCTCAAGACTATCTGGCTCTATATTCACGTCTACTTTGCCTGGCTCTCCTTCGGCGCCTATTCCCTGGCCATGGCCGCAGGGGTGCTCTACCTGCTGAAACAGAAGAGTGATGCACTGGCGGTGCCGAACCCGGCCTATGATCGGTTTCCAACCCTGGGACGCCTGGATGAGCTGATTTTCCGCTACGTGGTGTTCGGCTTCATTACCGATACCATCATGATCTGCGCTGGCGCCATATGGGCAAAAGACCTCTGGGGAAGCTACTGGGCATGGGACCCTGTTGAGACATGGTCTTTGATCTCCTGGCTCGTCTACGGCATAACCATCCACCTGCGTGTAACCTTCGGCTGGCGCGAGAAGCGCCTGGCATGGCTGGCCGTTGCCGCCCTGAGCACGGTAATTATAAGCTTCTTCGGCGTCAACCTCGTCGTCAATACCAGTCTGCATGTCTTTCAGGTGAGATAAGGGCGGTAGAAAGTTGAGGGATAAATGTTGAGAGTTGAGGGTTGAGTGCTGAGGGTTTCTCATCCTTCATTTCTCAACCCTCATCGTTTTTTTTGCAACTCTCAGACTTCAACTCGCAACGGATTTTCAAGCATGATCAATAAAGTAATCAAATATCTCAGTTCACTCCGCTTTACCATCCTGCTCATCTGCCTGCTCGGTCTGATGTTCATCATCGGCCTCTGGGTGCCGCAGGTGCGCCTGGTGAAGGATATCTACATCGAGTGGTACAAGCATTCTCCCCGGTTGGTTGAGTTCCTCGATGCGTTCGGGCTCACCTCCATCTACACTTCACCGATTACCATAGCCCTCTGGGCGCTCTTTTTCATCAACCTGGCGCTGGTTCTCTGGCAACGGATGCCTCTGGTCAGGCACCGCATAGCCATCTCCGACGCGAAAATCACCGATCCGGATAGAGCGGCCGGCTATCCGTTCAAAAGTTCCTTTCCCCTGCCGGAGGGGCTCGACGGAGAAAGTGCTGTCGCCCGGCTCCGTGGGCGCCGCTACACCGTGCTGGGGGACGCGACAGGTTTCTACGCGGTGAAGAACCGCCTTTCACCGATTGCATTCGTGCTCTTTCACGTCAGCTTTTACCTGATTCTTCTCGGAGGACTGATAAGCGTCTACACCGAGTTTATCGGCTATGTCGACCTAGCCCAGGGGGAGTCTTTTCACGGGGAACTCAGTCGTTACAATGCGTCGCCGTCGGTAAAATTGCCGGCTTTCGGCTCTCCGCCCGGCGTCTCTATTACTGTTTCCAACATTGTCCCCCAGGTCGTCCAAAATACTCCGACCGGCATCAGCGTTATGCTTCTGGACGGCCAGGGCCGGGCCCACGAAGTCGGGATCAACACCCCTTACTCTACAGGCCCCACATCGTTTGTGTTCAAGCATCTCGGGATGGCGCCTCACTTTGTGCTTAAAGATGCAACCGGCAAGGTAATCGAAAACACCCTGGTTAAACTCGATGTCCTGACGAGGAAACCGGACAAGTTTAACCTGGCCGGTTACACGTTTACAGCCACGTTCTATCCCGATTACGTCATGGATAACGGAAAGCGCGCGACCCGTTCCATGGAATTCAACAATCCGGTGTTCTTCATTGTCGTGGAACGGGAGGGGAAAAAAGTCGCCGATGGGCTTGTCCCGAAAAACGGCGTCCTGGAGTTTGCCGGCAACCGGCTTGAGATGGAGGAACTGCGTTACTGGGTGCGCTTTTATGTCATCGCACAGCGCGGTCTTCCCATCCTCTACCTCGGTTTTGCCGTGGCCTGTATTGCCGTTATCTGGCGGATGATCTTCTACAAGCGGGAGATCCTAGGCGCCGTGCGTGAGAAGGACGGGGAGCGGCGACTTGTCGTCGCGGGCCGTTCCGAGTACTACAAAAGCCTTGCAGAAGATGAGTTTACGAAGCTGTTCAGCAAAATAGTCGGATGATCAGATAAAAATTGAGGGTAGAGGGATGAGGGTTTTCTCAACTCTCAACTCTCATCAGGTTCTGGAGGTAGTGGAAATGAAACATCTGTTAATTCTTGCGCTGGTGGCATTGACGATCTGCAACGCGTGCCATCGAGAAGAAAAGAAGGTTGTGCTGGACAACTCATTGCGGCTTTTGGTGAAGTTCAACGGCAAGTATGGATATTGCGACCGGGGTGGGACAACAGTCATCCCTCCCCAGTTCGAATCCGCCTCCATCTTTTCCGAGGGGCTTGCGACGGTGCGTGTCAAAGGCAAGGATGGCTACATCGATACCAGTGGGAACATGGTAGTCCCCCCGAGCTTCGATGGCGCGTCTATTTTCCTTAATGGCAGGGCATCGGTGCGGAAAGGTGACAAGTGGGGATATATCAATCAGTCAGGGAAAATGGTCATCGATGCCGATTACCTTTCCACCTTTGCCTTCAGGGAAGGGCTGGCGGCAGTGGTCGTGGCCAAAGGGAGCGGTGCCAAGGCGGGATTCATAGATGACAGGGGCAAATTCGTAATCAAGCCCCAGTTCGATGATGCCTCTCTCTTCTCCGAAGGGCTTGCCGCCGTGAAAAGCGGGAAGAATCACGGCTATATAGACAAGACCGGAACTATTATAATCCCGGCGCAGTTCTATGAAGCCGCCATGTTTCGTGACGGCCTGGCCATGGTCAAGATTAACGGAAAATTTGGCGTGGTCGGATATATCGATCATTCGGGTAAAATGGTTATCCCTGCGCAATACAGCGAAGCGACGAATTTTAATGACGGGGTCGCGGCGGTGAGAAAGAAGGATACCTGGCAATTGATCGACATTACCGGAAAACCGGTAATCGATCAGGAGTTCGGTTCTCCGACCGTTTTTTCCGAAGGATTGGCGCCGGTGATGATAAAGG
>JBGPID010000013.1:0-21288 GCA_041484725.1 Geobacteraceae bacterium
AGTCTCTTCACGCGGACGCCGAAGAAGGCCACGGAAACCTTGCCTGTAAAACCGGGACGGAAATAGAAGGAGAAGTCTATGGAGTCGGAACTGCTAGGCCAAGGGGCGGTTGCCCGCCCCTTGGCCCGCTGTGCTGTGGGTTACTTGCAGCAGGCTTGCTTTACCTGGCAGCAGACCCGGTCCGGTTTGCAGCAGGTGTAGCCGGCCTTTGCGGCGGCCGCGAACGTGGCGGCACCAAGGGTCAGGGTGGCAACGACGGCAGCGATCAGGATAGTGGCGTTCTTTTTCATTGTGAGATACCTCCGGTTTTAATCTGGGAACTTCCTGGTTTTGTCTTGTATACTCCACGTTCCGTGCCAATACGCATGTTCTTCTGATTTCAATATGTTACGGCGCAGAGCAGTCATAACGAAAGTGTCGAAGGATACTATTCTACAGAAGGTAGTAGAATATTCTCCTGCGCAAGATCGGCCGGGAAGGCCAGACCTCAACCTTTGTCACGGTGTTATGAAAGGGTAAATTAAAAATAAAGAAAGATGCCATGTGAGACCTATCCCCACCCATAGGGGAGGCTTTACGGCCTCACGGAAACCCGGCAACTTTCTTGAATGCAGTTAGAAACGAGAACCGCCATTCATCCCCGTTCACAGAACAGGGTATTCCGGCTTCTTTCACAAATAACCAAAAAGGAGAACCGTATAATGAAAACCGCCCTGTTGCTGATCGACATCCAGAACGACTATTTCCCCGGTGGTCGGATGGAGCTTGACGGAAGCCCGGAAGCAAGCCTGCGGGCCAAGGATCTCCTTACTCTGTTCCGGGATAGGAATCTGCCGATCTTCCATATCCAGCACATTTCCAATAGAACTGGTGCTTCATTCTTTCTGCCCGATACCGCAGGTGTCGAATTTCACGCGAATGTCAGCCCACTTCCGGGAGAAACGATCATCCGGAAGAATTTTCCCAACAGCTTCCGGAATACTGCCCTTTTAACCCACCTCAAAGACGCCGAAGTAAATCAGTTGGTCATTTGCGGCATGATGACCCACATGTGCGTGGACGCCACCGTGCGGGCCGCCTTTGATCACGGCTTCGACTGCGTGGCAATCCACGACGCCTGTGCAACCAGGGGGCTAACCTTCAATGGCGAAGAGATCCCCCCCGGGAAGGTTCACGGCGCTTTTCTGGCAGCATTGGGCGCAGTGTATGCGCGGGTATGCAGCAGCGCGGATTTTGCCGCGGAGGTTGTTGAGAAGGGTCCATGATCAGGTACAAGAGATTAGCCTCGCATCGAATTCCCATGGGAGTTAATCCATGGTTTCCGCTCAATCCGGCGAAGAGGGGAGATCGACTGTCTCAAAGGAGAAGGCGTTTTTGGGAGAGAAGTTGAAAACCCAAAAATACACAAGGAGGTAGCAATGAAAAAGGTTTTATTATTTCTGCAAGTTCTATTTCTTATCACCATCTCATCACTGGCCTATGCAGATGGGAAGCCCCTTCCAAAACCGGGCATTCTGAACGAAGAAGTGGTCATGACCTCGCAGCGTCTCTCCAGTTACGATACCATCGTCATCAAGGACTTCTCCACGGAGGGGGTCGTCTATGACAGGATCAACGATGAAGAGAAACCGAAGGTGGATGCCATGAAACCGCTCATCGTGAAGAACCTGACCCTGAGTATCGAAATGGAGATGAAAACGCGCAAGCTGTTTAAGAATGTCGTTTTGAATAGCGACGCAAAGGAGAATGCGGTTATTCTGGAAGGGACCTTTACCGAATTCAATGGCGGCAGCCGCGCGCTCAGGTTCTGGGTCGGATTAGGAGCGGGCAAGACCTACCTGGCGGTAAAGGGACGTCTGATCGACGCTGGGACCGGCAAGGAGCTGGCGAGCTTCGTGGACCAAGAGACAGGTTTCAAGGGAGCCATGAGTATGGAAAGTTTCGACGACCTTTTCCCCCATCAGGCACAGAGCCTAGGCGTACATATCGGCGAGTTCATTGAAAAGCTTTACTGAAGTCACGGGGGAATATGAGGCGAATATGTGTCGATGGCTGACTTATCGGGCTTCCATTGGGCGCGATCAAACAATTAGAAGGCCTTCCTATTCAAGCAGAATCAATATGTAGTTGCAAAAAAGGAGGATAGGCTTCCAGCCTGTGTCGGCGATGGTAACCGCCGACACAGGCCTTTTCTGCATGCCTATCCTCCCGTAGTTTCCCATGCGTCAGGCGACCCTGAACTTGCCGACCAGGTTCTGCAACTGCTGCGACTGTTCGGCAAGCTGGGCGGCGGCTGATGATGTCTCTTCCGCCCCCCGTGCCGACTGATGCACGACTTCGGTCACCTGGTGAATATTCGTGGTGATTTCGCTCGTGGTGGCGGTCTGCTGTTCCGCTGCGGTGGCGATCTGGTTTATCTGCATGGTCACTTCGTTGATCTGGTCGAGGATCTCCCGGAGCGACTCCCCTGATTTCTCCGACGAAACTGCCCCCTTCTCTACCTCCCGGACCCCTTCTTCCATGGAATGGACCGCCTCTCTGGTCTCGGACTGGATCGCCTTGATCATCGCCCCGATCTCCTTGGTCGCCTTTGTGGTGCGCTCCGCCAGCGCCCGCACTTCATCGGCGACCACGGCAAAACCCCGCCCCTGTTCACCGGCCCGCGCCGCTTCGATGGCCGCGTTCAAGGCAAGGAGGTTGGTCTGGTCGGCAATGTCCTCGATGGTGCCTATGATCTCGCCGATCTGTTCGGAGCGGGTCCCCAGCGCATCTATCGTGGCGGCGGTCTGCTTAACCCTCTCGGCGATTTTGCCCATTCCCACGATGGTCTCCTGGACCACGGCGACGCCGGTGTTTGCGGATTCGCTCGTGCGCCTCGAACTCTCGGCTGCATTCGTGCAGTTGGCGGCTATTTCAGAGCTGGTGGAGGCCATTTCCTCGCTGGCGGTGGCAACGGTAGTCGTCTGGGCGGCGACCTCTTCGGCGCCGGTGGCGATCTGGTCGGAGGTCGCATGGAGTTGCGAGGAGGCCGAGGCGATATTCATGGATATGTTCACTGTCTGGGAGACCAGATCCCGCAGGCTCTCAACCATAGTTTTCATGGCCCGCAAGATGCTCCCGTTATCACTGGGATCGACTGTCACGGTAACCGAGAGGTCCCCATTTGCCACGGTACGGGCAATCTCCTTGACATAAGAAGGTTCACCCCCCAATTCCTTGAGCAGGCCCCTGATAACGAGCGTAGCCAGGACAGCCGATATTAATACAGATAGCACTATCAGGAGGGTCAACCCCACCTTCCCCTTCTGGTAGTATGCGTCGCTCTTTTCGTATTCCTGCTTTGCCACCCTCAACTGGAGGTCCGAGAGCTTTGATATCTTGTCGGTCAGCGGATCGATGGCGGGATAAAGCCTGGTTGCGGCAAAACGGGTCAGCGCCTCTTTATCTCTTTTTTCAAAAATTCCGTTGAGTCTGGCGACCGCCTCATCCGCGTTCTTCATGAGCGGGATGGTCTCATCAACCAGCTTCTTCTCCTCAGGGACAAGGTAAGTTCCGGTATAATCTTTCCACTCATCCGCGGTCTTCTTCCGGACTTCGGCCAGGTTCTTTATCCCGTCGCTCCAACTGAGGGCGCCGTCGCGGACCTTGTGGGCGGTGTCGACGATATTCACCGCATACATGTCTGAGATGACCTTCAGTTGCTGAAGGCAGACGACCCGGTCTTTGTAGACGGTATCAAGGCCATCGTTGCTGGTCTTTGCCAGGAACAAGCCGATGCCCCCGACAACGATCATCACGACCGCCATAAGACCTACGATGGAATAGAGCTTCATACCTGTTTTGAGATTGTGGATCCATTTCATGACGTCCCCCTTGCTAGTTATTGCGATGGAATAATCTTGTTATTCTCCTTATCGGCAATCCCTGACTCCCCTTTAAGGGATTTCAGAACAGTATCTCAGGAAAACCCTTATTTTGTTCTAATCCTGAACTTTACCTGGAAGGGCTATGGAGTAATTGGCGGGCAATAACGCTAAAGAAATTATTTTCTTGCATATAGTTATATATCTATTGTATATAACGCTCTCTTAAATTTAACACTAAGCAATCTCCGACCCATCTTCCCTAAGGCAAAGCGCTAAGGGTAGTGGGCGATGGGTGCCACCGGAAACAGTGGCGCCTTCACTGTTTGAAAAGGAGATTATACTCTGCTCACCGCTTTATCTGCATCGGCTCTTTTATTCCGGTGGAGGTATGCCTTGGTCAACCTTCTATTCTTTTCAAACTCATATAAAACTACCGGGAAAAATGAATTGACATTTTCTCATTTTCGGTGGTAACATATAAAATACGAAAAAGTAATTTCCTATAACCTCATGCAGAGCAGACGAGGCGGGCGGAGAAGGTCCGAGAATCAAGTGAATGAACCGGCGCCCTCAGGTGTAGTGATTCACTAAGATGAGTGACTGTTAATACAGGGATAACGTCGCCGATCCCAAATCGGTGATCTACAAGCCTTTGACCCACCGCTCGCGAGCACGCGGAGCGCTTGCTGTGCGCAGAAACGTCGATTCAAACGGGCAGAGCTTCTATTCTGCCTTGACTTCAATTTGGAATCCTGCAATATTCGGTCATCCATGGGGAATCCACAATTCGAATTTTGCGGTTGTTAATCAACTGATTTTCGCGGCGTTTTTACGCAAGGAGAGCGTCGTTACATGGAGATGTGTATGCCGTCAGAAACTTCCGCCGCCGGCACTGGATACGAGCCGAAGATCGTCGCCTTCGTCTGTACGTGGTGCACATACACGGGCGCGGATCTAGCCGGAACCAGCCGCCTGCAGATGCCTTCCAATGTCCGCGTCGTCCGCCTTAATTGCAGCAGCCGGGTAGACCCGCTGTTCGTGATGAAAGCATTCGAGCGCGGGGCTGATGGCGTAATTGTCAGCGGTTGTCATCCGGGCGATTGCCATTACAGCACCGGCAACTACTTTGCCCGCCGTCGCTTTGCAATTTTCCGCGAACTGCTCGACTTCATGGGAGTAGATGCCCGGCGTCTGACGATTTCGTGGGTATCAGCGTCCCAGGGAGGCAAGTGGCGCGACGTTGTGAGCGAAACGGTTGCACGTGTAAAGGAACTTGGGCCGTTCAATCGGTATCGCCAGGTGGAAGGGGCAGAACGTCCATGAACGAAATGCGTGAACTTGCCGCCAAACTGCTTACCGAGGGCACGGTCAAGGTAGTGATCGGCTACGAGGAAGGACCTGCTGGCGTCCGGCCAGCCTTTGTAACGGACCCGGCGAAGGCCGATACGCTGATATTTGATTCGCGCTGCGTGCAGAACCTGGCTGTTTATCTGAACCCGAGGCGCAGTGACGTTGCCAAGCTTGGCAAGTTGGCGATCGTGGTGAAAGGCTGCGATGCGAAAGCCGTCGCCGGTCTCGTTCGCGAGCACCAGGTGAAGCGCGAGGACCTCGTCATCATCGGCGTTCGCTGCGGTGGCGTGGTGCGCTGTGCCGACATGGCCGCCGAACTGACGGCGGACACTGTTGCCGATCGGTGCCAGGACTGCGAGGTCCGCGAGCCTAAGCTTTACGACTACCTGGTGCTACCGTTGCCACCGCCTCCGCCAAAGTCCACCCGCCGCGAAGACAAAATGGCGGAGTTGGCCAAGATGACGGCGGAGGAGCGCTGGGCCTACTGGAGCGAGCAACTGGAGCGCTGCATACGCTGCAACGCGTGCCGCGAAGTGTGCCCCATGTGCTTTTGCGTGCAGTGCGTGGCCGACAAGAGCCAGCCGCAGTGGATTCCGACCTCACCGACGTTGCAAGGCAACGTCATGTGGCAGATGACGCGCGTGCTGCACCAGGCGGGCCGCTGCGTGGACTGCCAGGAATGCGAGCGCGCGTGCCCGGCGGACATTCCGCTTGGGCTTCTCAACCGCCACGTGGCGCAGAACGTGGAAAAGCGCTTTGACTACAAGGCGAGCGACGACCCGAGCGTAGCGGCGCCCATGGGTGAATATCGCACCGACGACGACGAGGAGTTCATCATATGACGATCAAGATGATCTCGCATGAGGATCTGGCTGCGCTGGTCGCCGAACTGATCGCTGCCGATACGCGAGTGATTGCGCCGGTGCAGGCGAAAGAGAATCCCGCGGCGACCGATTACAAACGAATCCAGCGATTCGAGGATGCGACACTCGGGTTTCTGCCGCGGCGCTCGCTGAAAGAGTTTCTGCTCCCGCAATCCGAAGTGCTTTTGCGCTTCCAGCAGCACAAGGGAGAAGTGAAGTTGGAGGAAGTTCCTCTTACTCCGCCGAAGCAGGTGATCCTCGGCGCCAAGCCGTGCGATGCCGCCGGACTGGATATTCTCGACAAGGTAATGAACTGGGACTATCGCGACGAGCTCTGGTTCGCGCGGCGCGAGGCGACCACGATTGTCAGCCTGCTGTGCCCGGGCCTGGATTGCTCCTGCTTCTGCACTGCGGTCGGTGTCGGGCCGGATTCCACGCGTGGATCGGATGTGATGCTGATTCCGATGGAAGGCGGGTACCTGGCGCAGATCGTGACTGAGAAGGGTGAGGCGCTCCTCGGTTCACGCGCGCAGGAAGTCACCGATAGCAGCTTAATGGCGAAGGCCGAAGAGCTGCGGCAAGCGGCGCGTAAGAAAGTGGAGCAGAACCTGCCTGTGGTGCCGGCGGAAATGCCCGACTGGCTGGCAAACAACTTCGGTCACGCCTACTGGCAGACAGTGGCGCTGCGCTGCCACGGATGTGGCGCGTGCGCATCCATTTGCCCCACCTGCCACTGCTTCGACATTGCGGACGAGCGCGATGGTGTGGAGGGCGGAGTGCGCCGCCGCAACTGGGATTCATGCCAGACAGGGAAGTTCACCGTCCATGCCTCCGGCCATAACCCGCGCAACACGCAGAACGAACGATTCCGTCAGCGGGTCATGCACAAGTTCTCCATTTACCCACTGCGTTTCGGTGACCTGCTTTGCACCGGGTGCGGCCGCTGCGTGCGGATCTGTCCGGCAGGCATGAACCTTCCGGAAATAGTGGGTCAGCTCATGGAACTTGCGGGCAAAGAGCCCCAGGGGAGCGGCCAATGAATCTATATCAACCGTATTTGATGCGGATCGAAGAGATCATTGACGAGACTATCGACACGCGGACATTGAGACTCTCGTTCCAGGATCCGAAGGTGGCCGACGAGTTCCATTTCTCCGCCGGCCAGTTCGGCGAGTATTCGGTGTTCGGCGAAGGCGAGAGCACTTTCTGTATTGCTTCGCCGCCTACGCGCCGCGGGTACATCGAGTGCAGCTTCAAGGTGTGCGGTAAGGTGACCCGGGCGTTGCGGCGGCTCGATGTGGGCGACACGATAGGCTTTCGCGGTCCGTACGGAAACAAGTTCCCGCTGGACATCATGAAAGGCAAGTCGATCGTGTTTATCGCCGGCGGCATCGGCCTGGCGCCGGTTCGCTGCGTGATCTGGAACGTGCTGGATACGCGCAGCGAGTTCAAAGACGTGACGGTGGTCTACGGCGCGCGCTCGGAGGGCGATCTCATCTACAAGCGCGAACTGGAAGAATGGTCGAAGCGCGATGACATGCGGCTGGTGACGGCGGTCGATCCGGGCGCCGAAACCCCGGATTGGAAAGGCGAAGTCGGGTTCGTGCCGACCGTGCTCCAGAAAGCCGCCCCCTCGCCGGAAGACGCTTACGCCATCATTTGTGGTCCTCCGGTCATGATCAAGTACACGATGCCCGTGTTGAGCGATCTCGGGTTCTCCGATGACCGCATCTACACGACGCTCGAGAACCGCATGAAGTGCGGCATTGGAAAGTGCGGACGCTGCAATATCGGCCCGGTCTATGTCTGCAAGGACGGTCCGGTCTTCACTGCGGACCAGATCAAGCGCTTGCCGCCGGAGTTTTAACGTGGGTAACGATGCCAATCGCCAGGGAGATGTCCCATCAATGAAACAGCCGCTGGATTCCGTTGCAAAGGCGGTCGCAGGAACTGCGCCGCGAATCGGGGTATACGTTTGCCAGACGAGCGATGCTGCGCAGGGTCCGGTGGACCTCAAGGCCGTCGCTGAATACGCCGGGAGGTTGCCGGGTGTAGCGATGGCACGCGTTGTTGCCGTCAATGGCAGGCTTGCTCCGGAAGCTCTTGCCGAGGAAATCCGCAAGCAGCAGTTGAACACGGTGGTGGTGGCCGGCTACTCGCCCGGTTTCTTCAAGCCGGCGTTTACGCGGGCGCTCGCCGAAGCGGGAGGCGATCCGGAAAACGTGCGGCTGGCTTCGTTCCGCGAGCATGGGGTAATGTGCGAGCAGCCTCTGGAGCGCGCGAAAGCGGTGGTCAACTGCGCTGTGAACGACGTGCCCTTCAGCCTGGCGGCTGAACCCGCACTGGTGTCGGTAAACAGGGCCACGCTGATCATCGGCGGCGGTATCGCCGGCATTCAGGCCGCACTTGAAATCGCCGATGCGGGTCACCAGGTTTATCTTGTGGAACGCTGGCCGACCATCGGCGGCCACATGGCGATGTTCGACAAGACCTTCCCGACCCTCGACTGCGCCGCCTGCATACTGACGCCGAAGATGGTGGCGGCCGGCCAGCACCCGAACATCAAGCTGATGGTGCTGTCCGAAGTGAAAGAAGTCACCGGCCGGGCCGGCGAGTTCCGCGTCAAGGTGCTCCAACACGCCACCCGCGTCGATCCCGATGCGTGCGTAGCCTGCAACGACTGCTCACAGATCTGTCCGACGACGGTTGACAGCGAGTTCGACGCGGGGATTGCCAAGCGCAAGGCGATCTACTTGGCGTTCCAGCAGGCGGTGCCGAACTCGTACGTGGTGGATCCGGGCGCTTGCCTCTGGATCCAGAGTGGTGGAAAGAAGTGCGGCGCGTGCCTGAAGAAGTGCGCAAAAGACGCGATACACCTTGATGCGCAGGACGAGGTCGTTGAACTGGAGGTTGGCAACATCATCGTCGCCACCGGCTACGATCCCCTGGACGCGCACCGCATCGAGCGCTACGGGTATGGAAAGTTCCCGAACGTTATCACTGCCCTGGAATTCGAACGGTTGAGCAACGCCTCCGGTCCGACGGGCGGCAAAATCCTGCTGAAGGAAAAGAAGCTCAACAAACGGACCAAGCAGGAAGAATGGGTCTTCCATCCTGACAACGCGGAACCGAAATCGGTCGCCATCATTCACTGCGTTGGCTCGCGCGACCGGAATTACAACCCGTACTGTTCGCGCGTCTGCTGCATGTACTCGCTGAAATTTGCGCACCTGGTGAGAGACAGGCTGCACGACGCGAACGTCTACGAGTACTACATCGACATGCGTGCCTTCGGCAAGAATTACGAAGACTTCTTCGAGCGGGTGAAGGAAGAAGGCGTGTTCGTGAGCCGCGGGCGCACCACTGAAGTGGTTGAGCGTAACGGCCAGATGATGGTCCGCGGCGAAGACATTCTCAAGGACCGCATGGTGGAAATGCCGGTGGACATGGTGGTTCTCGCCGTGGGACTGCAGCCGGCCGACGGCGCCGCGGAACTTGCCAAGATGCTCGGCATCAGCAGGAGCGACGACGGCTGGTTTGCGGAGCTGAACTACAACACCGAACCGAACGCCACCGAACGCGGCGGTATTTTCGTGGCCGGTGTCTGCCAGGGACCGAAGGACATTCCGGATACAGTGGCCCAGGCCTCTGCCGTTGCCGCCCGCGTGCTGCGCAGCATTGTGAGCGGCACGGTGCAGGATGGCCGATCCACTCTTACGTTGGCCGATATTGAGCAAAAAGTCAGGGCGCTCGCGCAGCCCGGAATATAAGGAGAGGGAGATAGCATGGCTATCCGTGCCAACCCACGTCTGATAGAAGATCTCGAGCGCTTTGGCGCTGAGGACGTCTCCAAGTGCTACCACTGCGGCAACTGCAGTGCGGCTTGTCCGTTCTCGGAGGAGCCTTTCATCTTTCCGCGCCGCACCATGCGCCACCTGCAGATGGGCGCCGAGTCACGCCTGCGCTCCACGCTGAGTCCGTGGCTCTGTTACTACTGCGGCGAGTGCAGCGATCAATGCCCGCGCGGCGCCGAACCGGGCGAAACCATGATGAGCCTGCGCCGGTGGCTGTCCAGCCAGTACGATTTCACCGGCATCGCCCGATGGATGTACCGCTCCTGGAAGAACCAACTGCTGGCCATACTCATTATTGCGGTGCTCACCTGCATTGGCATGCTTACCTACGGATACACCTGGGGCGGCGGCAACATTGCGGTGTACGACGGCCCCGGAGCTTTTCTGCCCGACGGGCCCATCCACATCTTCGACTGGATCATGGGCGGCGCACTTGGCGCACTGCTGGCCATCAACTGCGTGCGGATGTGGTATTTCCTCATGCGCGGAGACACGGCCCGGCCGGTTTCGATAGGCGCCTACATCCGTAACGCAGCGCTGTTGCCCCTGCACTTCTTCACCCAGAAGCGTTACTCGCAATGCAGCAACAAGCAGCCCTGGGTCATGCACCTGATGATCATGCTCGGGTACACGACCATGCTGGTCCTTATCGTCTTCTTCCTCGGCGCCATGCAGGAAGGGCCCGAGATCGACTGGCGCGTGCACATCTTCGGCTATCTCGCGTCCATCGGACTGGTCGTGGCCTTGACCTGGGCACTGCGCGGACGCCTGAAGAAGTTACTCACGTACCAGAAGAAGACACACCACACTGACTGGGCCTTTTTGGGCCTGCTGATCTACCTGACCCTGACGGGAATCGTGCAGCACATCCTTCACCGGACGGGCCTGCCGATGGCCGCGAACATCGCTTATGTCGTGCACATGATGGGCGTTGTTTCCTTTGAAGCTACCCAGGTTCCATTTAGCAAGTGGTCGCACCTTGCTTATCGGCCGCTCGCGATGTTCTACGCGAAGCTGCAGAAGGATGCGTGGGCCGCCGGAGTTGAAACCTACGGCAAGGCGCAACTTCCGGCCGCAACGGTTGCTGCCGACTGAATTGCCGCCGACTGAACCGGTGGCGTGAGCGATATAGGAGATTGTTGAGTTATGGCGGAAGAGCGGATCGGCGTTTACGTTTGCATGTGCGGCACCAACATCGCCAAGGTGGTGGACGTTGATTCCGTTGCCGAGGAGATGAAGGACCTTCAGGGGGTCGCCATCGCCCGCAGCTATAAATACATGTGCTCCAACCCAGGGCAGCAGATGATAGTCGATGACATCAAGGAGCACGGCCTTACGCGGGTAGTGGTTTCGGCATGCAGTCCGCGCATGCACGAGAACACTTTCCGCAAGGCGCTGGAGCGCGGCGGCGTTAACCCCTACATGCTGGAGATGGCCAACATCCGTGAACAGTGCAGTTGGATTCACGCGGATGCGCTGGCGGCGACGGCGAAGGCCAAGGACCTTGTCCGTGGGGCAGTCCAGCGCGTGAAGTATCACGAGGCGCTGGACACGCGCTCGGTGCCGATGTGCCCGGCAACGCTGGTGCTGGGCGGCGGCATCGCCGGTCTCACGACAACGCTCGAGTTGGCGGATTCGGGACAGCAGGTATACCTGGTTGAACGCGCCGGGCACCTCGGCGGCAACGTAGCCCGCATCGACCTGACCGCGCCCTACCTCGATTCCGCCCGCGACATCCTGAAAGACCGCATTGCCCGCGTGATGCGCCATCAGAATGTTCGCGTTCTGCTGCAAAGCGAACTGCTCGAACTTAAGGGCTTCATCGGCAACTTTAAGCCGAAGGTCGTCACGCCGGTTGGGGAAGAGGAACTGGAAGTCGGGTCTGTTGTGGTCTGCACCGGCTACAAGGAGTTCGACGCCGGCCGTATCAAGCCTTACGGATACGGCACGTTGCCCGACGTCATCACCTCGTTTGAACTTGAGGCGATGCTTCGCAAGGGCAACGTGGTTACGAAGAGCGGCAAGCGCCCGCGCTACGTCACCATCCTGCACTGCGTTGGCAGCCGCAGTCCCGAGTACCACGGATATTGCTCGCGGGTTTGCTGCATGACCGGCCTGAAGTATGCGAACGAGATTAAGTCGGCAATTCCCGAGGCGTACGTTTCCGACCTGTACATCGACATGCACGCCTTCGGCAAGGGTTGCGAGGAGTTCTACAAGAAGACGGCTGAAGATACGCATTCGATGTTCCTGATGTACGCCAAGGGCCAGCATCCGTCGATTCGCCTGGCTGGGCCGAACGACGATGCCTCCATGATCATCAACTTGAAGGAACAGCTTTCGGGCGAAGACCTTGAGATTCCGTCTGACCTCGTTGTTCTGCTGGTGGGCATGGAAGCGCGTGAGGATGCGGACAAAGTGGGACGACTGGTGAATATCAGCCGCGATAAGGACGGCTGGTTTATCGAGAGCCACCCGAAACTCGACCCTGTCGCTACGACGACGGACGGTATCTTCATCGCCGGCGCTTGCTCGTCACCAAAGGATATCCCGGATAGCGTCGCACAAGCCCGTGCCGCCGTGGCCCGTATTCTGGCCAAGATTTCGCAGGGTAAGATCGCCGTGGACGCGGTGTACTCCGAGGTAGAGGACGAGCTCTGCTCCGGATGCCGCATCTGCAATACGGTGTGCCCGTATGGCGCGATCGAATACGATGCCGAAAAGAAGAAGAGCCTGATCAACAGCGCGGTTTGCAAAGCGTGCGGATGCTGTGTTGTCGCGTGTCCGTCCGGAGCCATCAAGGCGCGCCACTTCACCGACGAGCAGGTCTACGCGCAAATCGAAGCCCTGCTGTAAGCGGACCGCCTTTTGCGGGAGGGGCCCATTGCCGGCGTTTCCGTCCTGACCAGCAGCCGGGCGGGATTCGAGCTGATCAATCTCCTGACCGGTTTCACCCACGCCCTGATTATCGATTGTCTGGAACTCCCGGAACCCATTCCCGGCCGCGTCCAACATCTGAATCTAAGCCGGTTGTCGGGTAGCGCCCGGCTCGTCGGCGTGCACGATTTAAGCGTGGCCGATGCCTTCGAGCTTGCGACAGTTCTCGGTACGGAGATGCCGGGCATCGTCGAGATATACGCCGTAGAGGGAGGTGATATGCTTACCCTGTGCGAGGAGATGACTCCGGCCGTTGCCGCGGCGGTTGCGCCGCTGGCCCGTTCGGTGCTTGCCAGGGCCAGTGGATGGGTAAGGAGCGCTCATCCCGCTGCCGGCTGATCCCTCTGCCCCTTTTATTTCCCCAGCTACCGTTTCTGCGGGATGAGCCAGTAGACGATGTTGCGGTAATACCACTGGATCATCAGGTATTCCCTGGTCGGCAAACGCATGCCGGTTTGCGGGTCAAGGACGTAAAAGCCGAAGAATCTCTGATCGTCCGCTGCGACCCCCGCGACCTGGCTGAGGAAGAGATCTCCGGTCAGATTGATATTGACGAAATGATGGAAAGTCGAATCAACCACCACTCGCCCCTTGCCGACCAGGTGGCCATCCCAGGCGCAGATTACGCCGAAGGTTTTGCTTATCGATAGTTCGGTTGCCGGCGTATGCACTTCGCTGTTAAGCGCCGGGGTCGGGTGTCCCCCCAGCACATTTCCGGTCGCGACAACTTCCGGCGCCAGCGGTTCGCCGTTTGAAGGGCAAAACGGGTATTCCGGCAAGGTCCGATTGCCGACCCTGAATGTGCGCCCTGCAAGATTGTCGGGGATCTCGCACAACCCCTCATGCATGTGGTCGGGCAGATAGGTGACCGTACCGTCGGGCGAGCAGAGGAGGGGATGGGGGTGTTTGCCCTCAGCAGCACAAGCGCCTGCCATGTCTTGCCCGTTGTCATACAAGGCTGGTTCGATAAGTTGCGGGATATCATCCGACTGATTTTCGAAGATGAATGAACCATCCCGGCCGGGACGCGTGGTGTCGTGCCGATCGGCGAACAAGGCCGAGGGGGCTGCCGGCTCGCCATTGGGGCCGGGTTCTCCAAAATACCAGCGGCGCATGCTGCGCACGCGCGGAATGTTTTTGCACAACGCCCTTCCGTAATTCTCATGGTCGCCGGTCGCAAAAAATCCGCCGCCGTTTTCCATGAACTTAGCTATCGCCTCCGCTTCGTCCTTTAGCTCCGCTTCCGTTTCATCCTCGGACATATCGGGAGAAATAGCGAAGAACAACACCATGTCGTAATCGGACAGTTGCCGGTTCTCCCCGTTGACCGGAAAGCCCTTATGGAAGCGAAATCCGACCAGATCCGCTCCGCGGGACTGTTTCAACTAGATCCTCAGCCGAGGCGGGATGCGGTACGGTACGATGCGCCCTGGTGATTTCGATAGCGAACCCGTCCCAGCGGGTTTCTTGCAGCACCCTTATGAATTCGCCTAGTTGGAATTGCGCCGCCTTCACATCATCCGTATTGTCCGGCGCGGGTTGTTCCGTCCAGCGAAGAAACCCTCCATCTATTGCCCCTTCCCAGTCGTTGGTAACGACAAGAACGCGAAAAACCGGCATTCCCATGCTTTTCCCCCTTTCCGATAACCGTAATCGAATCGCGCCTGGCGATGTGTCCCCTTCGGCGCAAAGTACTTAAATATTAACTTTTGTAAATAAAGAATACCACATAATCAGCGGCTGTAAACTGATATTTTTATAATATTTAGAGTGTGACAATTTTTTTGTAACTCATCAGGAATGTCTTGGTTACTGATGTCGCCCTCGATATTATTTATTGTCGGAGTAAAGTTTATTACAAAAATGCCGATAAAAAATCTTAAAGAAGAAATTACTCGCAGTTTTATTATGAATATGGAGATCAATGTTATGAAACTTAAAATCGGGGCCAAGCTGGGGATAGTGTTCGGGTTTCTGTTACTGATGATCGTCGTGATGATATGTCTCGGCATCGGCGCCACGCGCAAGGTGAATGAATCGGTGGAGGAGATCGCCAAGGGTAGCTATGCAAAAACCGTGTACGCCTTCCAGGCGTCCAGGGCACTTGAGGATCTTGCCAGATCCCTTCGCATGCTTGTTATTCTGAGAGACAGTAACAGCATCACCAGGGAGAAACTGAAGATCGACGAGGCAAGTGGACACTATAGAGAAGCCATGAAGAAGCTGGAAGAAACGGAAAAATCGGAAGAGGGGAGCAAACTGATCGAAACCGCAAAAAGCGCCATAGCCCCTGCTGTACAGGTAAATAACAGGGTAATGGAATTGGCGCTCGCCAGTAAACAGGACGAAGCGGAAGCCCTGTTGCTGAAAAAGGCCATCCCCCTTACCCAGAAAATTCAGGATGCATTTGATGCACAAGTAAAGTTCCAGCAGGAGAGCGTGGATGCTGCATACAAGAAATCGGTGGCAGTCTATGCCAGGGCAAAATGGGTTCAGCTTATTGCCGGCGCGGTTTCCGTCATACTCGGTCTTCTGGCGGCCCTCTACCTGATCCGTAACTTTACCACCAGGATCATTCGCGTAGCAAATGCCATGGGACGAATCGCCGACGGTGATCTGTCGAAGCAACTGAAAATATATGCAAATGACGAAATCGGGGAGCTGGGGAGAAGCATCAACCGCATGCAAAGTTCGGTCAGCGAAATGATCGCATCCATAACGGACACTACATCTCAAGTGGCGTCTTCCGCGAACTTGTTATCTACCGTTTCCGAAATGAGCGTCTCCAATGCACAGGAGATAGCGTCGCAGGCAAGCACTATCGCAACAGCCAGTGAGGAGATGGCGGCCACCTCCAGTGAGATATCCCAGAACTGCTGCACGGCGGCGGAGAGTTCCAGACAGGGGAGCGAACTTGTTACTGAAGGGGCTTCCGTGGTTCAGGTAACAGTTACAGGGATGACCCGTATCGCGGAACGGGTAAAGGAAACGGCCATTACTCTGGAGAGGCTCGGCTCCCGTTCCGACCAGATCGGGGAAATCGTCGGAACGATCGAGGATATTGCCGACCAGACCAACCTCCTCGCCCTGAACGCGGCCATTGAGGCCGCAAGGGCGGGAGAGCAGGGCCGGGGCTTTGCGGTTGTCGCCGATGAAGTGCGGGCGCTCGCGGAACGTACTACCAAGGCTACCAAAGAGATCGCACAGATGATAAGGGCCATACAGAACGAGACGAAAGGGGCCGTCAGCTCCATGGAGGAGGGTGTAAACGAGGTTGAACGCGGAACAATTGACGCAGGGAAGTCGGGAACCGCTCTTGAACAGATCCTCAACCAGATAAATGCCGTTTCCATGGAGATCAACCAGATAGCCACAACTGCAGAAGAGCAGACGGCAACAACAATGGAGATTACCAACAACATACAGCAGATCACCGAGGTGGTCCAGATGAATGCAAGTTGTTCCAATGATGCGGCCAGCGCGGCCAAAGAGCTCGTGGCCCATGCCGAGGATCTGCAGAACCTTGTTAAGAGATTTACTCTGGCTGCGTGAGATATGAAAAACCGGCATCATAGCAGGGGGATGCGTTTGAGAGGATTGCCCCTTTGAGGAGGATAACATGAAAACGAGAAATGATAAGGTTGAAGCGGAAGCCCTGGCAGCTTACGAGCCCGTTAACAGTGAATTCCGTGAACATGCGCTTATGGATTGGCGCACGGAAGAGAAGGGCATAAGTATGTTCGGCTTGCGCTGGAAATATGTACTGCTTACGCTGGAAGAATGAGAACGGGAAGGGCGCAATAGAAGAGCCTGGGTAGCCACTGCACGTTGACCATGGCCGAGGGTATAGTAATAAAGAATTCAGAAAGCTGCAAAGATTATCCGGTTGCGCCGCCGTTGCCGGTCACTCTGCCGAAAGACAAAAGAGTGTTCCGGAGATCGCCTGCCAAGGGATCTCCGGCATATCGGAATTTCAGCAATATTCCCCCGTGTCCCTATATCTAAAACTCCGAATTCCTCGACACTTTCATCTTAGCCAAACCGTATCTCGCCCTTGAGGCTTCTCCGGGTCGTTCTCGATAAGTACCGATCCGGATAAACCTTTTGCGTATTCAAGTTATTAATTACTCCTTTTCTGCCTCGTTTATCCTGGGAACCCATCCTTCAACCATTTTCGTCCTTTCCGGAAAAGCAAAAAACAGACTTACCCCCCTTTGTGTTGAATCATGCAGGGATTTTATTGACAAATAAAAATATTTCCGTATGATACTGAAATTTTGGGATTTACTGATAGACCAAATAGGAAAAGGAGATGCGCATGTATAAGATTGCGGTTATCGGAGGAGACGGCACAGGACCCGAGGTCGTACGCGAGGGTTTGAAAGTCCTTGATGCGGTAAACAGTAAATTCGGCATTAAAATGGAATATACCCATTTTGATTTCGGCGGGGAACGGTATATGCGAACCGGCGAGGTGTTGCCGGAAAGCGCGGCATCCGATCTAAAGCAGTTCAACGCGATATTTCTGGGAGCCATCGGGCATCCGGACGTGAAGCCCGGCATCCTGGAAAAGGGGATTCTGCTGAAGCTGCGATTTGAACTGGATCAGTATATAAATCTGCGTCCCATCAAGCTTTACCCCAATGTGGATACCCCATTGAAGGACAAAACACCCGAAGATATCGATTTTGTCGTTGTGCGGGAAAATACCGAAGGGTTGTATGTGGGCGCCGGCGGATGCATGCGGAAGGGGACGCCGAATGAGGTCGCCATCCAGACATCCATCAATACCCGGATGGGGGTCGAGCGCTGCATCCGCTACGCTTTCGAATACGCACGGAAAAGAAACAAGAGAAAGACTGTCACCCTCTGCGGGAAGACGAACGTCCTCACCTTCGCCTTCGATCTATGGGAGAGGGCCTTTCATGAGGTCGGTGCAAAGGACTATCCGGACATCAAGCGCGAATACGCCCACGTGGACGCCACGACCATGTGGATGGTCAAGAACCCCGAGTGGTTCGATGTAATCGTCACCGATAACATGTTCGGCGATATCATTACCGACCTGGGCGCCATGATCCAGGGTGGCATGGGCGTAGCAGCGGGAGGCAATATAAATCCGGCGGGGGTTTCCATGTTCGAGCCGATCGGCGGCAGTGCGCCGAAGTATACCGGCAAAAACGTTATCAACCCGCTGGCTGCAATCGGCGCCGCCATGATGATGCTGGAAACCCTGGGTGAGGAGCAGGCGGCGAGAACGGTTGAAACCGCCATCATCGGCGTCATGCAGCAGATGAAGAGCATGAGCGCGGGAAAGATGGGATTTTCGACAACGGAAATCGGCGACATGGTGGCAAAGGCGGCAAGCTAGCCGTTTCCGTGGAAACTGTCATTAAGGAATACAGAGGGAAGGCCCGGGATTTTGTTCCGGGCCTCTTCTTTGGCGCATTCCTTTAGCTGTTTGCAATATATAGTTGTTTTCCCGCAAGACTTACATGAACCTAAAAAATGGTTTTTCTAGGATGACCCGTTCCGGATAATTGATGCGCACCATCAAACTGACAATCGCATATGACGGCACCAGCTATGCCGGCTGGCAAATCCAGTCCAACGGCCTCGCCATCCAGCAGGTGCTGGAGGAGGCGCTGGCAAAGATTCTGGGCGCACCAGTAAGGCTCTACTCTTCGGGGAGGACCGATGCCGGAGTCCATGCGGAGGGGATGGTGGCGGTATTCAGAACCGACCGGGAGATCCCGCTGACCGCCTTCAGCGACGGCCTCAATTCCCATCTGCCGCCGGATATCGCGGTGCGGGATGCGGAGGAGGCATCTCCGGAATTTGACCCGCGCCGGGATGCCAAGGGAAAGCATTACCGCTATACCATTTTGAATACCCTCCGCCGTTCTCCGCTCTGCCGCCTCTATGCCTGGCACCTGCGGGGGAACCTTGACCTCGGGGCGATGCGGGAAGCAGCCCGGCATATGGTGGGCGAAAAAGACTTTGCCGCATTCCGCACATCAGGGTGCTCGGCCCGGACCACTGTCCGGAACGTTTTTTCGGTGGAGATCAACCGGGAAGGGGATTTCCTCATGATTGATGTAAGGGGCTCGGGATTCTTGAGAAACATGGTGCGGATCATGGTCGGGACCCTGGTGGAGGCTGGCGAGGGGAAAATCCTTCCCACTGCAATCCCCGCCCTTTTCAACGGGAAGAACGGCGCAACAGCCGGAATGACGGCGCCGGCGCATGGGTTGTGTCTGGTTGAGGTCTATTATTAATTATTTTAGGATTTTTTCTTGACAACCGCTGACCGGTGAATTAGTATGTAAAACTTCGTAGAATTGTGCGATAACACCAGAGAGGCTGTGAGGATTAGATGAAGACGCAAGTGGCGAAAAAAGAAGATGTTACCAGGGAGTGGTATCTGGTCGATGCGGAGAATCTGGTGTTAGGCCGGGTTGCCACACGGATAGCCAACGTCCTGCGCGGCAAGAACAAACCCACCTTTACCCCGAGTGTTGATACCGGCGACTTCGTCATAGTGGTGAACGCCGACAAGATAGCCCTTACCGGCAATAAACTTTCCGACAAGATGTATTACAGCCATTCCGGCTATCCCGGCGGCATCAAGTCAATAAATGCCGGCAAGCTTCAGGAGAAAAAGCCCGGGGAGATCATCAGGAAAGCGGTCAAGGGGATGCTCCCCAAGAACAAACTGGCCAGGCACATGCTCAACAAGCTGAAGATTTACAGCGGCCCGGTGCATCCTCATAAGGCGCAGCAGCCCAAGGCGCTGGGTCTATAACCGTCTCATCGTTACCTTAATCGGGAGATATAAAAAATGGCAGCTAAGAGTTTCTACGGTACAGGCAAGAGAAAATCCTCCATCGCCAGGGTATGGCTCAAACCGGGCGCCGGCAATATCATAGTGAACAACAAAACCCTCGAAGATTATTTCGGCAGGGAAACCTCCAAGATGATCATCATGCAGCCTCTGGAACTGACGGAAAACGTCGGCAAGTTCGATATAAATGTGACCGTAAGGGGCGGCGGCGATTCAGGGCAGGCGGGCGCAATCAAGCACGGCATCACCAAGGCCCTGCTGGAGGCCGATGTCGAGTTGCGGGGGACCCTGAAAAAGGCCGGGTTCATCACCCGCGATTCCCGTGTCAAGGAAAGGAAGAAATACGGCAAGAAAGCAGCCCGCGCCAGCTTCCAATTCTCCAAGCGTTAATCCGCTTCTGTCATCTGCTTTATATAAAGGGGAAAATCCGCACGGGTTTTCCCCTTTTGCGTCTTAAACAGAGCATAAACAGGCTGAAGGCTGAAGCGGACATTTACAGCTTGCTTCTTGATTTTCCTAACAGTCTTCAGACTTCAGTCTAAACACCTTTTGAGGAGGTCATCCATGCTGAAAGTTGCCATTGTCGGGGCCAGCGGTTACACGGGTGTCGAACTGTTGCGGATTCTTCACTGTCATCCGGAGGCGGCGGTGACCTGCGTCACCTCCGAACGGAGCGCTGGTAAAAGGATATCCGATATCTATCCGGGGCTTAAAGGGCGCTGTGACCTCCTCCTGGAAAATCTTGAACCCGTACGGGTCGCCGGGCAGGCCGACTTCATCTTTACCGCACTCCCCCACAAGGCGGCGATGGAGGTGGCGCCTACCTTTCTGAGTCTGGGGAAACGGATGGTGGACCTCTCCGCCGACTACCGCCTGCAGGATCCCCTGGAATACGAAAAATGGTACGAGCCCCATCTGAGTCCGGCGCTCCTGAAGAAGGCGGTCTACGGTCTGCCGGAACTGAAGCGGGCACGGATCGCCGCTGCTGACCTGGTGGCGAACCCCGGCTGTTATCCCACGAGCATCATCCTCGGCCTGGCGCCGCTCTTGAAGAAGCGGCTGATCGATCCGTCGACCATAATCGCCGATTCCGGCTCCGGCGTTTCCGGCGCCGGACGGAGCGCCAAGGTGGAGAGCCTGTTCTGCGAGGTGAACGAAGGCTTCAAGGCATACGCTGTTGGCGGAGTGCACCGGCACATCCCGGAAATCGAGCAGGAACTGTCGCATCTGGCAGGGGAAAAGCTGGCCATCACCTTTACCCCGCACCTTGTGCCGATGGACCGGGGGATACTCTCCACCATCTATGCCGTGCCGGCTAGCCGGATAACCACCGCCGAGCTTCTCAAGGTCTATAAGGAGTTCTACAAGGGTGAGCCGTTCGTCCGGGTGCTGGAAGAGGGGAGCTTTCCCTCCACCGCCTTTGTCCGCGGCTCAAACTTCTGCGACTTGGGCCTTTCCATTGACTGTCGGACCGGCCGGTTGATAGTGGTCTCCGCCATCGACAACCTGGTGAAAGGGGCGTCCGGTCAGGCGGTGCAGAACATGAACATCATGTGCGGTTTTCCGGAGGCGAT
>JBGPID010000014.1:0-19224 GCA_041484725.1 Geobacteraceae bacterium
CTGTTGCCTGGAAATTGGTCGGTTTCCCGTCGCTTTTGAGAAAGGGACCTTCCCTTGCACCCTCATAATCCAGAAAAACCGGATCGTAGAATATTACAAATGGCGCATTAGACAGGTTAACCAGGTTAGAAGCGACTATGTCGATGGAGAACTGGTCATTCAACGCGACTGCGGAGGGAGCGTTTATATTCAGGGATACTTTGGCCGGGGCATTGGGAGCAGAAGCCGATTGCGGAGCAACAGCCACAGCAGGCCCTCCAATGGCTGATGATCCCGCCGCGGGAACGGGCAACCCAGGGTTAGTGGAGCCACCCGGAGCAGCAGGCATGGCAGGGGGAGCGGTGCCGGCGGGGGGAGCAGGTGCGGCAGGCCTACCCTGGGGAGTGGGGCTGGCAGGAGCGGCCGGCTGTGGCGACGGGATCTCAGGCTCCTGAACAAAGGATGCATAAGGGTTGGCAACCGAGGGTTCGTCTTCCTTCCCTGACCAGAACGACGCCACATCGGCATCCGGCGCGGTAATGGCGCGGACGATGTGAGGCGTAATCGCCAGGATCAGTTCGGTCTTGTCGTTGGTCTTGTTCGTGCCGGTAAGCAAAGGACCAAGGATGGGTATGTCCCCAAGAATTGAAAACGTCTGTTTGCTGTCGCTTTTATTGTCCTGGATGAGACCACCGATTATGCTCGTTTCACCGTCCTTGAGGCTCAGGACGGTGTCGAGATTGCGGGTGCCGATGGTTACGACCGTCGTAGCGGAATCAGCGCCGCCTACCGTTTGCTTACTGATTACGGAACTGACCTCCAGGGAGAGCTTGATATTTATGTCATCGTTCAACTGGATGGTCGGTTCGGCGTTCACCTTTACACCGACATCTATATACTGCACATTGACCATGGTTCCGCCGCCGGTCGGCGATGACGTGGATGTGATCGGCACCCGCGTCCCCACGTTGAACTTGGATTTTTCCCGGTTTTTCACCCTGATCCTCGGATTGGCAAGGGTTTGACCATTGGCCAGGGTCTTGGCGAAATTATAGGTGGCGCTCGGCACGGTCATAAAACCGGCGTATGGACCCCACTGGAACGCCTGGACGAGATTGCCAATAGTAGGGGGAGTTACCCCGGTGGGGACTGTCGTCCCACCCAGCGTATCCGAGAGAGGGATATTGTTTTTGTAGAGCTGTCCGGAAACCGCATACTTGCTGAGCACAAGCCCCAGGTTGTCCGCATTGCTCTTGGTGATTTCCATAACCTCAACGTCCAGCACCAGTTCGGCGTCCGGGATATCATTCGCTTCCAGTATCTTGCGGACAACTTCGATCGCCTCCGGCGTATCGCGGATGACCAGGGCGTTCATATCTTCGTTAACATAGATCTTCTTTGCCGGCAGCATGGTCCGGACCAGGTTGACCGCCTTTTTTGCATCGAGCTTGTTCAGTTGAAACGTCTGCACCATCAACTCTTCATACTGTTTGTTTTTTTCCGGGGTCTTCGGGTAGACGATGATGGTGCTCTCATTCAGCACCTTTTTCCCGAGCTTGTTCATACCGGTGAGGATTTCCAGGGCCTGCTGAAACGTGGCATTTTCAAGAAAAACGGTAATATTCTGATCTTTCATGCCTTCGTCAAAAACGAAATTTATACCTGAAAGCTGGGACAGGATATTAAATACCTCTTTGATTTTAGCGTCCCTGAACTTGAGCGTGATCGGCTTGGTGGACTTGAGATTGAGTTCGAAACCATCCAGCTTGGACTTTCTGCTTTTCAACAACCTCTCCACCGCTTCCTTTGCTTCACTATTGCCGGGATTGAATTCCAATGCCTTCTTATATGCGGTGAGCGCCTCCCGCATCTTGCGGTTTTTTTCGAACTCTTCCCCTTCTTTAAGGAAATTGCTGGAATTCCTGAGCTTTGTCGCCTGGTCGATCATCTGGCTGGCGCGTTCGAGAGACGGGTCCAGGGTAAAGGCAGTCTGGTATTCCCTGAGGGCGTCATCATATTGATGGCCGGCCAGATACTCTTCCCCCTTTTTGAAATGGACCCTTGCGGCCTGTTCACTGGTTCTCAGAAAACGTACCCGGTATTCAGACACATCCGGATGGGCAGCAGAGATTTCAGCGTATTTCAATACCGCTTCATCCAGTTTCCCCTGCCTCTCGAGTTTTTGCGCCTGGTTGAACGTGGTGAGTCCCCCCGCGCAGCCGGCCAGCATCGGCAACAGACAAAAAAACAGAACCATATTTTTTATTTTTAAAGATTGCATAGAGGATATCTCCTTAAAGGAAGAAAACCGCCTTCCGCGATTCGATTTCACAGCCCTGCCGACGGCCGTCCCGCCCCTGGCGCGGGTCCTCGCCCCAGCGCCCTGTTTTGTTGCAGCGGAATTACAATCTGTTCCCCGCCCTGCAACAGGTTTATGGTCAGCATTTCTTCGGAAACAGCCGCGACCTCGTATTTCCCGGAAATTTTATCGCCTTTTTTTACCAGAATTATCTCATTATCCCTGGAAAGGAAAATTGTCCTGCGGTTTTCCTTTTGCAAATAGCCGAGAAAAGTAAACCGCCCCACATCTTCCATTGCTATCTGCGCGGGACTCTTAACAACCGGCGGCATGGGAGCAGGTGGCGGAGGTAACGCAGGGAGAACGTGTTTCGCGGCAACTGGCGGTAAATGCATTTCGTCCGAGAAGAACGGCCGGAAAATGTTGCGGCGGAACCCGGAAAAACGCGGAAGCTCCCTGTCCAACAGGTCGAGACGGAGTTTATTACCATCCTGAGACCTGGCGGGAACCCGAGCGGAATCGGCCTTCACTCCGGTCGTGTATTTCAGCTTGTCCAGAGTCCGTTGCTGTGGACGACGCAGCAAACTGTAGACGAGTGAAATGGCAAAAATCACCAGGAGGAGCGCAAGGACCATCTTCTTCCGGCTCATTTCCCCTCCACCCTGAAGTAAGCGGTCAGTTGAAGTTTCATATCAACAGATTCCTCGGCAGACTTGCCGTTAAGAGAAATATTGTTGATCACGGCAATCGCCCGAAGCCGCTCTATATCGGCAATAAAACTTTTGATCGCCGCATACTTGCCGGAAACGTTGAAGCCTATGGAATAGGCGAGAATATTCTCATCCCTGATCGGTTCAGCTTTATAGGTAATCGTTCCGACTGCGAGCGTATTGTTGGTAGCAGTCTCGAAAAGGTCGCCGATAAATCTGGCGAAGTCCTTCTTCGGGTAGATCCTCCCCCGCCAGGCCGCCAGATCGCCCTTTCCCTGCCGGTAGATGGAGGCTGCGTCCAGAACTGTTCCTCCGGCTGTCAGCGCCCTCTTTTCAGACCACTCCTTCTGCAGGGCGGCAACATTCGACTCAAGATAGGCCGAGGAATATATATAAAGCCCGAAATTTATCGTGATCAGGATGAAGATGCAGATAAAGGATTTCTGCCGGGCTTTTATATTTTGCCATAATATATTGAAGTTCATGTATATTTTGCCTTACAGGTGATATTGAAACCGATCACTTTCCGGCTTTCCGAAACCTGGGTATTCGACTGACCGACAAGATTGATCTCGGTAAAATATCCGGAATCTTCCAGATTTTCCATGAACTTCCGCAGGTTGCCGAAATTCTTTGCGATACCGGCCAGTTTCAGCCCCCCATCTTTAGGGGAGGGTTCGATAGAGACAAGGGTTACGCCGTCAGGGACAACATTCTCCAGTTTGTCGAACAGCATCAGCCAATCAAACGTCTTCTGTTCGATTATGACGTTGGCAAACTTGATCCCGGCCAGCAGGGCCTGATATTCCTTTTCGGGAACGGCACCCCCTTTCGCACCTTTTGCCTTTCCTTCCAGCACAGCTATCCCTTTAGCAAGGCGTCTCTTTTCTCCGTAACTCGTTGCAATCTCTCTGGCATTGAATAATAAAAAAAGCGTCAGCAGGGTCAGGGCAACGGCAATGAAGATATTCAGCCGTCTCGTATTGATGTAGATTCTGGTTGCCAGATTGATCGTCAGTCGCATCAAAGATTCCTTGCAGCGGCGCCCAGTGCGGCAGTCAGCATGAGCAGCGTTTTTCTGTCAACGCCGGGACCATCGCCCCTGGCGACAACACGTTCCACATCGAGCAACACCGGTTCCAGGCCTGTTGCCTCGCCAACCAAGTTGCAAAATGCCTCGGCATCATCGCCCGTATAAACGCAGAAAGCTTCAACGGGTGAATGGCCGGGATGTTTCTCCTGATATATCAGGAAAGAGCTGTTGATCTCCCGGAAAATACGGTTGGGCTCCACGATGCCGCCCGGCAACTCTTTTGCCCTGCAAAACCCCAGCATCCCGTCATAAAATACCAGGATACCTATCACTCCGCTGTGACAGGTGATCAGCAATGAGTTTTCAGCGAGTTCCAGTCGTTGCGAAAAAAGTCGGCACAGGTTGAATGTTGTAAAATCAATCCGGTTAGGCTCCAGTCCGGCCTCCACCAGCAGATCTTCATACTGTTGCACTACCGGCTTGGCAATGAGCGAGACCAGGAGCGAAATCCCGCCCGTTTCCTTCTCTTGAATCACCTGATAATCAAGGTGAGCCTCATTTATATCGAAAGGGTAGTTCTTTTTCAATTTCCAGCGGATTATGTCACACCCTTCTTCCCTGCTTTTGAATCTCGTCTCGACATCCAGCAACATCGCCCGCCCGGTTGAATCCGGTAGCGACACGGAAACCTGCCTGACATTGGTCAGAAGCTTGAGATACAATTCACGCATTGCCGCTAAAAAAGCAGTCGGATTCCGGACATTTACCTCCCTCAGGGAAAACTTAAGGGTATCGGCGGGGAATGATGCCGTGCCAAAGGCTGTAAGGCTAGGCATATCCGGCTTCCCCCCCACAAGAGCGATCCTCGCGCCATCGCTGCATATTTCGATTCCCAGCGCCTTTTTCGAAAATAACATATTAAATTCTCGTTAACGACTTTATATTGTTTAACGTTTTACGTTCTACGTTAAAAACTTTTGCCTATGACCGCAAACCTCGAACCTTCTTTTACTCGACAAAAGTGACGCGGTTAATCTCTCGCAAAGATGTCTCTCCTGCCAAAACCTTTTCCACAGCAGATTCGCGTAAAAAAATGGTTCCTGCCTCCTTTGCGGCTTTTTTCAAATGTGCCATGGGCGACTTACTGACGATAAGTTCGCGGATAGTATCATTTAGGTCCAGAAGTTCCACAATTGCCGACCTGCCGCGATAACCGGTGCCGTTGCACTCATTACACCCCTTTGCATCGAAAAAGGTTACATCCCGGCATTTATCGGGGTCTATGCCAGATTCCCGGAGAGCTTCAGCGGAGAGAGTGATTGGTACTTTACATTTATTGCAGACCTTGCGCACCAGACGCTGGGCCATGACACAGTTCAGACACGAAACGAAATTATAGGGGTCGATCCCCATATGAATGAACCGCCCAAGGACGTCAAATGCGTTATTGGCATGCACCGTGGTAAATACAAGATGCCCTGTGAGCGCCGACTGGACCGCAATTTGTGCAGTTTCCGGGTCCCTGATTTCGCCGACCATTATTTTGTCGGGATCGTGCCTCAGTATGGAACGGAGCCCTCGGGCAAAGGTCAAACCCTTTTTCTCGTTGACCGGTATCTGCACGATCCCCCGCAGGAGATATTCCACCGGGTCTTCAATAGTGATTATCTTTTCCTCGCCGGTAAATATCTCCGTTAATGCCGCATAGAGGGTGGTGGTTTTACCTGAGCCTGTCGGACCGGTAACCAGCACCATCCCGTACGGTTCACTGACCATCTTGCGTAAGCGTTTGATCTCGCGGTCGGACATGCCCAGTGCGTCAAGGGTCAGCCCTTGCAGATTGTTGGCAATGCTTTCCTTGTCGAGAATACGAATGACGGCATCCTCACCGAACGCACTGGGCATGATGGAAACACGGAAATCTATGGATTTCTCGCTAATTCTGATCTTGAATCTGCCGTCCTGGGGGATGCGTCGCTCTGAAATGTCAAGTTCGCTCATTATCTTGAGGCGGGAGATAATGGGTCCCTGGAAATGAAGGTCAATCGGTTCGGTTGCCCTGTAAAGAACGCCGTCTATCCGGTACTTGATTATAACCCCTTCCTGCGCGGTCTCTATATGTATGTCGCTGGCCCTTTTTGTGAGGGCGTCAAGTATGGTCGAATTTACCAGTTTGATGATCGGGCTCGTATCCGCGGAAACCTTCTCCACCGACAAGACCTCTTCGCCCTTCTCGGTTTCCGTAACCAGCTGCAGCATGAAGTCCTCGGAAACCTCTTTAAGGACGCGGCTGGTCCCCTCCCCTCTCTTTATTATCTGAGTAATCTGGCTCTCGGCGGCAACCTTGATTTTGAGAGGCCTGTCGAGCAGCATTTCAAGTTCATCGAGATTGATAACATCTGTCGGATCTGCAATGGCAATTACCAGGGTTTCATCTTCCTGATAGAGGGGAACAAAGTGAAGCCGATATATGACATCGGGAGGAAACTCACTCAAGATTGCTTCATCAATTTTAAACCCCTGCAGGTCCACAAATTCAAACCCGAACTGTTCTGCCAGGGCGCGGGAGACCGCCTCTTCCGTGACCAGTCCGTCGTGAACACAGATTTCCCCGAAACGTTCAGTCACGGTTTTACGTTTTTCCATGACATATTGCAGCTGGTCCTCAGAGAGATCGCCGTGCTCAAAGAGAATAACACCAAGTTTTTTTCTATGTTGAAAAACCATGATTTCCTATAAAACCCAGGTTGAGGTAAAGGCAGAGGTAAAGAAAAAACTTAACCTTAACATGTGAGCGAAGCGAACGAATACCTTATCCATATTCACCTGTCAGCCGACTGTGCCGGCGATTTTGAATACGGGCAGATACATGGTGATGATAATTCCCCCGATAATAACCCCCATGACTATCATGACGGCAGGCTCGATGGCAGTGGTCAGGATATGCAACTTCCGGTCGATTTCCTCTTCAAAATAGTCGGAAATTTCCCCCAGCATCTCTTCGAGCGCACCGGTCGTTTCTCCGACCCCCAACATGCGCAGTGCAAGGGGAGGCATTATTTTTACCCTTTCCAGCGCCGTAGAGAGCATGGTTCCCTCCTCCACACTGATGATCGCTTCCAGCAGTTTTCGCTCCAACACCTTATTGTTAAGGGTGCCTACCGACATCTTCAATGCTTCGAGTATCGGGATGCCGCTTCCCAGAATAGTTGCAAAGGTCCTGGAAAAACCGGCAACCGCATAATTATTGAGAAGATTGCCGACATAGGGAATGCGCAATTTCCATCCATCAATCAGAAACCGCCCCTGATCCGTCATCCCCCATCTCCGGAAAAACGCCGTTGCCGTGATGATTATCCCGACTACAAGCAAGATGTATCTTTGGAGCATGGTTGTGAAGGCAATCAGGATCTGGGTCGGCAGAGGAAGTTGCGATCCCGCATCGGCGTATATTTTGCTGAAAGTCGGCACGACATAAACAAGGAGCAGTGTCACGGCAAAAAAGGCAACAGTAATCAGGATGGCCGGATAAATGAAGGCGGATATCACCTTCTTTCTGAACCCTTCAATCCTTTTTAGAAAGGTTAAATAGCGCCTGATGGTCTGCGGCAGGTCGCCGGTCCTTTCACCTGCGCGTATGGTAGCTATGTAAAGTTGCGAAAAAAACCTGGAGTGTTTCTCCAATGCATCGGAAAGCGACGCCCCACCCTTGATATCTTCCCGGACTTCGTTGAGAATCTCAGCCAGCTTTCCCTTCGCTCCCTTTTGCAGGATTGTGTCCAGCGACTGAACTATCGGCAGCCCGGCTTTTAAGAGGACCAGAAGTTCCTGGTTAAAGGTCAGGAACTCCCTTGTGTCCACTTTGCGGCGGGCAATTCCCTTTTCCCAAAGGAACTGAAACGCTTTTTTCTTTACCTCAAAAACAAAAAAACCTTGTTCCTCAAGGCTTTGCCGAAGCGTTTCGGGATTTGCGGCTTCAAACTCCTTTTCCACTATCCTGTCGTCGGAAGAACCAAGTTTACAGTTGTATATGGTCATAACTTATAAATTTACCACAATAACTGCTAAAATAAAATAACAAAAACCCTAACCAGCGGAGTGCTGCCCTTTGAGTCGGGAACTCCAGCAAGAAACCGCATATTGCGCCGGACGTTATTTCGCTGGTTCTATTCAGGCCCTTATCATGCCGACCATCCATAAGACATAGAAAAAGACGAAACAGCCCCCCCAGAATAGGGCAGATTTTCCTTTGAACGCATCCCTGATCGGGAAAGCCTTGAGTATGAATCCCGCACCGGACAGAATCCAACCCCAGACGCCGATAATACAGATATAATCCCATCCATCGTTTATCATCTGCCCACCACTGGAAAAAGATTCCTGCAAATGGAGCCGATCTTCAGCTTCCATACTATGAAAACCGCCTCCCGGACAATCTTTCTCGACATCTTCGACGAGCCGGCATGCCGATCAACAAAGATGATGGGAATTTCCCCGATCCGGAATCCGTTTTCGACACAACGATAATTCATCTCGATCTGGAAGGAATAACCGTCGGATTTTATTCTGCTCAGATCGATAGATTCCAGGACCGCCCTGCGGAAACATTTAAAACCTCCGGTGCAGTCGGAAATCTTCAGACCGGTTATGAACCTCGTATAAACATTGGCAAAGTAGCTCAACATAAGACGCCGGAGCGGCCAGTTAACGACACTGACACCATTCAGGTAGCGGGAACCTATAACGAGATCAAAATCTTTCATTTTTTCGAAAAACAGCGGAAGCATTGCCGGGTCGTGGGAAAAATCCGCATCCATCTCAACTATATACTCCGCACCTTTGTCCAGGGCTAATCTGAAACCATCGCAGTATGCCGAACCAAGCCCGAGTTTTCCCGGGCGATGAAGCGCATGCAGACGAGGGTTGCCGGCAACCATTCGGTCGACGATTTCGCCGGTGCCATCCGGCGAATCGTCATCGACAACCAGCACTTCAATCCCTTCATCCTGTGCCAGTATATCCGCTACAAGCCTTTCAATATTGTCCCGCTCATTATAGGTCGGTACAACAACCATCGCTTTCAAAAAAGATCACCCTTCCCTGGAATACCCATTTTAGGATTTCAATTTCAGTTCGTTCACTCGCTCTTTCGAAGAGCCCTCTATCGCATATTCATTAAGCATAACTATTTTTCGTTTAAAGTCAAAGGAAAGGAGCAGATGTTGAAAGAAGAAATCGGTGGGGACCCCTCATATAGATGAGTGCGCAGAGTCCAAAATAAAAGGCCATGCAGTTGCATGACCCGGGGTTTTCTGGCGGGGTCGACGGGGCTCGAACCCGCGGCCTCCGGCGTGACAGGCCGGCGTTATAACCATCTTAACTACGACCCCGCTAAACATTTTATAAACATATAACAAACCTGATACCTAAAGACAAGCAATAATTTCAAGTGAAATCCCCGAGGACAACTGGTCTCTATCTGACTGGATTGATAGCTTACGAGAAAATGTACTGCCAATGAGACGGTCGCTCAAGCTGTCGTGGTCTCCATGGGCTTTACGGCCTTGATTTCCGAACATATCCTGCAATGTCTTGTGGCGTTTCTTTTGCCGGAAAGTATTTTCCTAGTTGAAAGATTTATAAAAACGTTATAAAAAGAAAACAGCGTTTTTTGTCGCTCCCTTCCACGAAGGATTTTATCGATCTGAAAAGGTGACCGTATGAACCTGATAAAACTCTATGACACGACGTTGCGCGATGGGACCCAGGCGGAGGATATTTCGTTTCTGGTTGAAGACAAGATCCGTATCGCCCATAAGCTGGACGAGATAGGCATTCATTACATCGAGGGTGGATGGCCGGGGAGCAACCCGAAGGATGTGGCATTTTTCAAGGATATCAAGAAGGAGAAGCTTTCCCGGGCGAAAATCGCCGCCTTCGGCTCCACCCGCCGCGCCAAGGTCACACCGGACAAGGACCAGAATATCCGTACCTTGATCCAGGCCGAATCGGATGCAATCACCATCTTCGGCAAGACCTGGGATTTCCATGTCCATGAGGCACTTCGCATCTCCCTTGAGGAGAACCTGGAGATCATTTTTGACTCCCTCGAATACCTGAAAAAGCACGCCACCGAGGTCTTCTACGACGCCGAGCATTTCTTCGACGGCTACAGGGCCAATCCGGAATACGCCATCAAGACGCTGCAGGCTGCGGAACAGGCCAACGTTGATTGCATTGTCCTATGCGACACCAACGGCGGCACCATGCCGTTCGATCTGGTTAATATCATCCGGGATGTAAAAAAATTGATCAAGACCCCCCTCGGCATCCATGCCCACAACGATTCGGAATGCGCCGTGGCCAATTCCCTCCATGCCGTGGACCTGGGAATCGTGCAGGTGCAGGGAACCATCGACGGTTTCGGTGAACGGTGCGGCAATGCCAATCTCTGCTCCATCATTCCGGCACTGATGCTCAAGATGAAGCGGGAATGCATCACAACCGAACAACTGAAGAAACTGTGCGAGTTGTCCCGCTTTGTCTATGAACTCGCCAACCTCTCTCCCAATAAGCACCAGCCCTATGTGGGGAATTCCGCCTTTGCCCATAAGGGAGGGGTCCATGTGAGCGCAATTCAGCGCCATCCCGAAACCTACGAGCATATCCGGCCTGAACTGGTGGGGAATGTCACCAGGGTTCTGATCTCGGACCTTTCCGGTCGCTCCAACATCCTCGTCAAGGCCCAGGAGTTCAATATCAACCTGGACAGCAAAGACCCGGTCACCCTGGAGATCCTCGATAACATAAAGGAGATGGAGAACCGCGGTTATCAGTTCGAAGGGGCCGAGGCCTCTTTCGAGCTGCTCATGAAGCGGGCGTTGGGGACTCACCGGAAGTTTTTCTCAGTTATCGGCTTCCGGGTTATCGATGAGAAGCGCTCTGAAGAGCAGAAGCCTATTTCCGAGGCCACCATCATGGTGAGGGTGGGGGGGAAGGTGGAACATACGGCAGCCGAAGGGAACGGTCCGGTGAATGCCCTCGACAACGCGATCCGCAAGGCCCTGGAGAAGTTCTATCCAAAACTCAAGGAAGTCAAGCTGCACGACTACAAGGTGCGGGTCCTGCCGGCAGGTCAGGGAACCGCTTCGGCAATCAGGGTACTGATCGAATCGGGCGATCGGGAGAGCCGCTGGGGAACAGTGGGGGTCTCCGACAATATTATCGATGCATCCTATCAGGCCCTGATCGACAGTATCGAGTACAAGCTCCATAAGGAAGAAGGAGAGGCCGACAGGAAGTGAGGGAACGCAAACAGCGTCTCGTCCTCTGGCTTTTATCGGCCTTTCTGGGGACGGCGTTACTATTTTCAGGCCACGAAGCAGACCATAAAGGTGTGCCCGTGGCCTTTTTGCATTATACATCCGGGGGAAAAACCGTCAGACTGAAAGGATGCGTGCCGAACCCGGGTATCTACCGATTTCCGGATCACAGCAGAGTGGCGACCGTCATAAATATGACGGCTCCTTCGATAGCCGGTAAAGTGGCCGACAAGACGATCCTGGAGAAGGATTTGCAGAATGGGGACATCATCGAAGCAATTGTCAAAGACCGGGAACATATTGATATTACTATATATAAAATGAGAGCAAAGGAAAGGATACTGCTGGGCATTCCCCTTGTTCCCGATCAGATGGATTTTGCCGATTGGGACGCTCTGCCAGGCATCGGCCCGGAACTGGCGAAAAACATCATGGATAACCGTCAAAAATATGGCGATTTCGGCTCTTTCGGGGCATTGCAAAGGGTCCCCGGTATAGGAGAAAAGAAGCTGAAAGTGCTGAAAAGGTATTTTTAACTGCCTGTAACTAACTGTATTTGATGAAAGGAGTGGAATACGATCTATTAATTTACTTTCATTTGGCACACATGCTGAAATAGCTATGTTCACTGATTTGATGTAATAGCAAATTCATCCGGAGGTGCCAATATGAAATGCCCTAAATGCAGAGGTCGTATGTTCGCCGAGAAGTTTTACGATTTTGTCAGGTCATTCGATGCCTGGAAATGCACCTGTTGCGGGGAGGTGCTCGATTCCACCATACTCACCAACAGGGCCAGGAACTGCAATCTGTTTCTGGGCTAAAAATGAGTTAATTCATAGATGAAAACGCAGGAAAAAGGGGGAAATCATTCCCCCTTTTTTTTATTTGCGTCTTGTTTGTATTGTTGCCATTTTGGATTAGAATTCAATCAACTCTATTCAATGATATTACCCTGTGGGGAAACTGCTCATGGATGTGAAAGAATATACCGATGCAATGCTGAAGTGGGCATGGGGAAGAGGGAAAATAATCATTATCGTTCATGACAATCCTGATCCCGATTGTCTGGCCTCTGCCACTGCACTGCGCCATCTGTTCGTGATGAAACTGAACAAAGACGCGGTAATCACCTTTTCCGGCATGATGGGACGCAGTGAAAACCTTGCCATGGCGAAGGAACTGCAAATCCCTCTTACTCCCCTGGGAATCGTTGACCTGAAGGAATATCAGGTCATCTGCATGCTCGACACCCAGCCTGGGACCGGCAACAACTCCCTCCCTCCGGAGACCAGGGTGGATATTGTCATTGACCACCATCCGCTGCGGGAACAGACCAGTGAATGCCGGTGGTGTGACGTCCGCGACGATTATGGAGTCACTGCCACCATTCTCTACGAGTATCTCCTGGCCCAGGATGTCTCTATCGGGACAAAGCTGGCTACGGCGCTGTTTTATGCCATAAAATCCGAAACCCAGGACTTGGGGCGCGAAGCGAACCGCCCCGACAAGGAGGCTTACCTGCACCTCTTTCCGTTGGCCAACAAGAAGCTGCTGTATGAAATCACCCATCCCAAGCTACCGGTCGAATATTTCATGACGATCGGCGATGCCCTGGAAAATGCCAGAATATACGATCACGCGCTGGTTGCCAATCTCCAGAAGATAGTATTTCCTGAAGTGGTTGCGGAAATGGCCGATTTTCTGCTCAGACTCGAGTATATCGAAACCGTGCTCTGCCTGGGGCATTATAATACCGAGATGGTATTGTCGATCAGGACCATACGCCACGATCTGAATGCAGGTGAGATTATCAAACGCCTTGTGGCGGGGCTGGGCAAGGCAGGCGGCCATGGGATGATGGCGGGAGGGAAGATCGATGATGTGGCTCCTACCCGCAAGGCCATTCGGGCAGTGGAAACCCTCCTTACGGGAAGATTCCTGGCTGAACTGGGGATAACAAGGGTCAGACCGCGCATGCTTATCCGGCAACATCATTGACAAAAGAGAGTATGCCGGGATATAAGAACAGCGTACAGCGAATAGTTAAACAGTAAACAGTGCAACATCAAAAAACTCTGTACACTGTTCAACTGTCCACTGGTCACTGTCATTTTTAAAGGAGACTTATGCGTACGGATGGGCGAAGGGGGAATGCCCTCAGAGATGTGCGAATTACCAGGAATTATATCAGGCATGCCGAAGGCTCGGTTTTAATCGAATTCGGCGACACCAAGGTCATCTGCGCTGCGTCGGTCGCGGAGAGTGTCCCGCCGTTCTTACGGGGAAAAGGGACAGGTTGGGTAACTGCCGAATATTCCATGCTTCCCAGGGCCACCCATACCCGCTCGCAACGGGAATCCTCAAAGGGGAAGGTAGGTGGAAGGACCCACGAAATCCAGCGGTTGATCGGCCGATCGTTGCGGTCCGTCATGGATTTGACGCTCCTCGGAGAACGGAGCATACTGATAGATTGTGACGTGCTTCAGGCTGACGGGGGTACACGGACGGCTTCCATTACCGGTGCGTATGTGGCCCTCGTCGATGCTGTCCGCTGGCTTGAGGCCAGAAAAATGATAACGGCTAATCCGATTCGGGAAGCGGTGGCTGCGGTCAGTGTGGGAATGGTTGACGGAGTTCCCGTTCTTGATCTGAATTATGAAGAGGACTCCTCTGCCGAGGTCGATATGAATTTTGTCATGACCTCGTCGAACCGTTTTGTGGAGGTGCAGGGAACCGCGGAAGGGAAGCCTTTCACCGTTCAGGAAATGGACCTTATGCGTTCCATGGCGATGGAGGCCATTGTCAGTTTGTTCGAAATCCAGGTAAAGGCCCTCACATGATGGAGTTGCTGGTGGCTACCGGAAACAGGGGGAAATTTCGCGAGATCGAAGTGCTTTTGCGCGATACTGTAACAAAACTCTATTCCCTGGATGATTTCCCGGGAACCCCCCTGGTTGAGGAAGACGGTGCCACATTTACGGAAAATGCCGTCAAAAAGGGACAAAGTGCGGCCCGCGCAACTGGCAAACCGGTCATTGCCGATGACTCGGGTTTGGAGGTGGATCTCCTGGGGGGGCGGCCGGGGGTTTATTCTGCCCGTTTTGCCGGAGAAGACGCCGGTGATTCCGAGAATAACTCCAGGCTTCTCAGAGAGCTGGCCCTTCTTCCCGGCAAGCAAAGGACCGCCGCATTTCGCTGCGTCATTGCCCTCTGTTTTCCTGACGGCAGTTGCAGGACCTTTACCGGTGCCCTAAGCGGTTTAATTCTGAACGAGCCGAGAGGGACGGGAGGCTTCGGCTATGATCCCCTGTTCCTGGTGCCGGAATACGGCCTGACCCTGGCCGAACTCCCCCTGGAGGTGAAAAATACCATAAGTCACAGGGGGAAGGCCCTAGCCCTCCTGAAAGAGTATCTGGCTAAATTATGATCAGAATGAGAGAATCGGCTGATTTCACTCCTCCAAGCCCCTTGATAAAACACTTGCATCACGCTTCCCCCTATGTTATAAACAATACTTTCCATCGGGGTGTAGCGCAGCCTGGGTAGCGCACCTGCCTTGGGAGCAGGGGGTCGGAGGTTCGAATCCTCTCACCCCGACCAACTCTGCGCCTGTAGCTCAGCTGGATAGAGCAACGGACTTCTAATCCGTAGGTCAGGGGTTCGAATCCCTTCAGGCGTGCCAAAGACCCTTTATGGTGGCTATGGTGAAGCGGTCAACACATACGACTGTGACTCGTACATTCGTGGGTTCAAATCCCACTAGCCACCCCATTTACAAGTCAAGCCCCGTGATGAGCGGGGCTTATTACTATGTGCGAACTGAAGTTGCGAGAGTGGCGGAACTGGCAGACGCACTGGATTTAGGATCCAGCGGGCAACCGTAGGGGTTCGACTCCCCTCTCTCGCACCAATTCAATTCAAAGTGAGGACGAAAATGCAGGTTAAAGTTGAATCTTTAAGCAAAATCAAGAAGAAGATCAATTTCGAAATCCCCGCCGAACGGGTAGGATTGGAAATAGATAAGGCCTACGAAGAGATCAGGAAACAGGCCAGCGTCAAAGGGTTCAGAAAAGGAAAGGTCCCCAGGGCCTACATCGAGAAAAACTTTAGCGCCATGATGGAACAGGATGTGCTCAAGAGCCTGGTTAATGATACCTATTTCAAGGCGCTCCTTGAGGAAAAACTCTTTCCGGTTGCGCATCCCGTAATTGAGAGTGATGATTTGAAAAAGGGAGAATCCTTCAAATACAGTGCCACGGTAGAGGTATACCCCGAGGTCAAGGTCACGGATTATGCAGGGTTGGAAGTGATGAAAGAGCAGTATGTGGAGGACAATGAAATAGTTGAGCGGCGCCTCCGGGAAATGCAGGAGAACATGGCCCAGTTGAAGCCTGCCGAAGAAGGGCGTCCCGCTGCTCAGGGAGATTTTTTACTCATTGATTTCAAGGGGTTTATCGACGGAGTCCCGTTCGAGAACGGCGCCGCGGAGGATTATAATCTGGAATTGGGAGGCGGACGCTTTATCCCGGGCTTTGAAGAACAGATCATCGGCCAGAAGTGCGGAGAAGAAAAGAATATTACGGTGACATTCCCGGAAAGCTACGGCAACAAGGACCTTGCAGGAAAAGTGGCAACCTTTAGCGTAACGATCAAGGAAATAAAGACTAAAGAACTTCCACTCCTTGACGATGAGTTTGCTAAGGAGTTCGGAGAATTCGAGACGCTTGCGCAAATGCGCGCCCGGATTGCGGAAGTACATGAAAAGAATGAAAAGGATAGAATCGAGGCTGACCTCCGGGATAGAATCATCAAGGCCCTCATCGACAAGAACCCATTGGAGATACCCGAAACTCTGGTGGAAAAGCAGCTCCAGATCATGCTCGATAGCACCAAGAAACGACTTGATCACGAAAAACTCTCACTGGAAATGATAGGACTCGATGATGCGGGCTACAGGGAGCGGTACAGGGAGCCCGCGGCAACCCAGGTAAAGGGGGCACTGCTGCTTGACGCGCTGGCTGCCCAGGAGGAGATCAAGGTCGAAGACATCGAGCTTGATGAAAAGGTCACGGAAATGGCGGAACAGCGGAACCAGCCATTTGAAAACCTGAAACAGTTTTATGAGCAGAACGAGAAAGCCAGAGAGAGTCTCAGGGAGCAATTGAAAGAGGATAAGGTTTTTGCATTTCTGCTGGAGAAGGCAGTCGTTAAAGAGGTCCCTCGCGATGAAATAAAGGTGCAACCGGCGAGTGATTGATGGAGAGGGTCGATTAAGCGCTTCTCTGCCTTGCCGGGGGAGAGAGATGGTGAATAAAGTTTAATCGAAAGGGTCGGCAATTTTCGTATTACGGTGAAACGGTTGTCCGGGAGGCTTATATGCTTGTACCAATCGTAGTAGAGCAGACCGGAAGGGGTGAACGCTCTTACGACATTTATTCACGGCTGCTTAAGGACCGGATCATTTTCCTCGGAGGAGAGATCGATGACCATCTTTCCAACCTGGTTGTAGCCCAGCTCCTTTTTCTGGAGGCCGAAGACCCCGACAAGGATATCCATCTCTATATAAATTCACCGGGGGGTGTGGTTACCTCCGGCATGGCCATCTATGACACGATGCAGTATATCAAGGCCCCCGTCTCAACCATCTGCGTCGGCCAGGCCGCTTCCATGGCAGCCCTTCTTCTGGCCGGCGGCGAAAAAGGGAAGCGGTTCAGTCTGAACAATTCACGGATAATGATCCATCAACCGCTTGGTGGATTCCAGGGACAGGCAACCGATATTCATATCCATGCCCAGGAAATCCTGCGCATGAAGAAGAAGCTGAGCGAGATTCTGGCTCAGCATACCGGTCAGCCCCTGGAAAAGGTGGAAGCGGATACGGAACGCGATTATTTTATGTCTAGCGAAGATGCCAGGTTATATGGTATCATCGATTCGGCAGTTTCAAGGAATACCGTAACCGGAGGTCCCAGGTGAGTCGAAGAGACGACAGATCCGACAACCTGATCTGTTCCTTTTGCGGGAAAAGTCAGGATGAAGTTAAAAAGCTGATTGCCGGCCCCACGGTTTATATATGTGACGAGTGTATAGAGCTGTGCAACGACATCATCGCGGAAGAAACCAAGCTCGAAGAGGCGATGGGGCCTGATGTTAGGAAACTCCCCAAACCGCACGAAGTCAAGGATGTCCTTGACGAGTACGTTATCGGCCAGGAACGGGCCAAGAAGATCCTGGCGGTGGCGGTGTATAACCATTACAAGCGGATCGAGGCAATGGGCAAACCGAGCGATGTGGAGATGCAGAAGAGCAATATACTTCTGCTCGGCCCCACCGGCTCCGGGAAAACCCTCCTCGCCCAGACCCTGGCGAGAATCCTCCGGGTCCCCTTTGCCATGGCCGATGCCACCAATCTCACGGAAGCGGGTTATGTGGGTGAGGATGTGGAAAATATCATCCTCAACCTCCTTCAGGCGTCCGATTATGATGTGGAACGGGCGCAGAAGGGGATCATCTACATCGACGAAATAGATAAGATTGCCCGTAAATCGGATTCACCGTCTATTACCAGGGACGTCTCAGGTGAAGGTGTCCAGCAGGCTCTGCTCAAGATAATAGAGGGGACGATCGCCAGTGTGCCGCCAAAAGGTGGGCGCAAGCATCCCCAGCAGGAGTTCCTCAAGGTCGATACCACCAACATCCTTTTCATTTGCGGGGGGGCCTTTGCCGGCCTCGACAACATCATCCAGCAGAGGATCGGGGTAAAAACCCTCGGGTTCGGCGCCGATGTAAGGAGGAAGGTGGAGAAGAAGGCGGGTGAACTTCTTTCGGAAGCAACCCCTGAAGATCTGCTCAAGTTCGGTTTTATCCCTGAATTCGTCGGTCGTCTTCCGGTGCTTGCCACCCTAACGGAGCTCAATGAAGATGCGATGGTACAGATCCTGAAAGAGCCGAAAAACGCCCTGGTAAAACAGTACCAGAAGCTTTTCGAAATGGAGCACGTGAAACTTAAATTCACTGACGGCTCCCTGGTGGCGATTGCCAGAGAAGCACTGAAGCGTAAAGCCGGCGCCAGGGGACTGCGTTCCATCCTGGAAAATGCCATGCTGGACATCATGTATGATATCCCGACCAAAACCATGGTGAAGGAAGTTGTAATAAACGACGACGTCATTTATAACAGGGAAAAACCGATCATAGTTTACGAAAACGTGGCGGAATCCGCCTGACGGGGCACTAAGATGGCAGTAAGCAAGTTTGATAACCGCAGCAAAGGAGGGGATCTGACAAGATTCCCTCTTCTGCCTTTAAGGGACATAGTAATTTTCCCCTATATGGTTGTGCCGCTCTTCGTCGGCAGGGAAAAATCCATTCTGGCCCTGGAAGCAGCCATGAACAGCAACAAATTGATATTCCTCGCTACCCAGAAGGACGCCAAGACGGAAGAACCCGGAGCGGAAGATATATCAAGCGCCGGAACAATCTGTCAGATAATCCAGCTTCTCAAGCTTCCCGACGGCACCGTAAAGGTCCTCGTCGAAGGGAAAAAACGGGGCGTCATCGTCTCCTATTTTCCTGAGACCGAATATTTCCAGGTTGAAGCGGAAGTCTTCGCCGAGGAACCCCTGGTCTCCCCCGAAATGGAAGCCCATATGCGGGGAGTGATCGCGACCTTTGAAAACTATACCAAGCTGACAAAAAGTATTCCCGCCGAATTGCTCGGTACCGTCACCTCTATTTCCGAACCTTCCCGACTGGCAGACACCATAATCGCGCACCTGACTCTCAAAACCGCCGACAAGCAGGAACTCCTCGCCATGATTAATCCTGTGCGGAGACTGGTGAAACTGCTGGCGTTCATGGAAGCGGAAATCGAAATTC
>JBGPID010000015.1:0-19004 GCA_041484725.1 Geobacteraceae bacterium
CCCCAGGTCCTCCTCAACCAGCTCTACAAACATACCCAGATGCAGTCCTCCTTCGGCATCATCATGCTCGCCATCGTCAATAATCGGCCGAAGGTACTCACCCTCAAGGAGGTGATCCGCCATTTCATCGATCACCGCCGCGAGATCGTCACCCGCCGCACCGTTTTCGAGCTGAAGAAAGCGGAGGCCCGTGCCCACATCCTGCTCGGGCTGAAGATCGCTCTCGACTGGCTGGACAGCGTCATCGCCCTGATCAGGGGGTCGAAAACGCCGGCCGAGGCCAAGGAAGGACTGATGGCGGGGCGCTTCGCCGACCCTTCCGACCTCGCGGCGAACCCGCTCCTCTGCCTATCCGAACTGCAGGCGCAGGCGATCCTCGAGATGCGGCTCCATCGCCTGACCGGCCTGGAGCAGGACAAGATCGTCCAGGAGTACGAGGAGATCCTCCGCTTTATCGCCCGGCTCAAGGAGATCCTCGGGAGCGAGGCGGAGATCCTGAAGATCATCAAAGGGGAACTGCTCGAGGTGAAGGAGCGGTTCGGCGACCCGCGCCGCACCGAGATAATCGGCCAGACCGCCGAGATCACCCTGGAAGACACCATCGTCGAAGAGGACATGGTGGTGACCATCAGCCATACGGGCTACATCAAGCGCAGCGCCGTTTCCCTCTACCGCGCCCAGCGCCGCGGCGGCAAGGGGAAGACCGGGATGAAGACCAAAGAGGAGGATTTCGTCGAGCAACTGTTCATCGCCTCCACCAAGGATTACATGCTCTTCTTCACCGACGCGGGCAAGGTCTTCTGGCTCAAGGTCTACGAGATTCCCGAGGGAGGGCGGGCCACCCGGGGGAAGGCGATCGTCAATCTCCTGAACCTTTCCGCAGGGGAGAATATTTCCGCCATCCTGCCGGTGAAGGAGTTTACCGACGACCGCTTCATCATGATGGCGACCCGCCTGGGGGTGGTGAAAAAGACCCCCCTTCTGGAATACTCCCATCCGCGCACCGGCGGAATCATTGCCGTCAACCTGGACGAGGGGGACAAGCTGATCACCGTTTCACTCACCGACGGCAAGCAGGATGTGCTCCTCGCCTCCAGGAACGGCAAGTCGATCCGTTTCCGGGAGGAGGACGCCCGCCCCATGGGGCGCGTCACCAGGGGGGTGCGGGGGATGTCCCTGGAGGACGACGATGTGGTGATCGGGATGGTGATCGTCAACGAACAGTTCACCGATTCCACACTCTTCACGGTGACGGAAAACGGCTTCGGCAAACGGACCGAACTCACGGAATACCGCAGACAAAGCCGTGGCGGCAAGGGTGTCATCACCATCAAGACCAACGAGCGGAACGGCTGCGTGGTGGACATAAAACAGGTGACGGACGAGAACGACCTGATGCTGATCACCGACCAGGGAAAGATCATCCGCATGCCGGTCGCCGGCTTCTCTGTCATCGGCCGCAACACCCAGGGGGTCAGGCTGATGGTGACCGAGGAAGCCGAGCGGATCGTGGCGGTGGCAAGGCTGGCCGAGAAGGAAGAAACGGACGAAAGCTATGAAGAGGAGGAAATCCTCCCCGAAGACGAGATGATTGAAGGAGATGAATAGCAATGGCATGTGACAGGTGACGGGTAAATTCTTCCTGTCACCGATCATTTGTCCCGTCACGGAATTTCTTATGGAACGCCGCAAAAAGATCGATGAAAGCCTCAAGGAGCGCCATGGCATTGTCCGTCTCCTGGAACGGCTGAAGAGCGAAAACATCACACTCGACGAGATCGAGGAGATTGGCGTCAAGCTCAAGAAAGCGGGGAAGCGCGCCCTTTCCCCACTGGTGCGGAGGCTGTGGCGGGAGAGGAGCGGCGATCTCATCTCCAAGTATACCTACCTTCTCGACTTTTTCGAGGATGATGTCTGGCTGGACCAACTCATCCAGATAACCCTGCGCCGCAGGGATCTGGAGGAAGATGGAAAAGCTGCGTTCCTGGCGGCACTGGAAGGATATGGCGTCGATGTGACCTCCCCCCCTTTTGCGGCGCTCCTGGCGGAAATCGGCGGACCGCTGCAGATGACCCTGCCGAAACTGCTGGATAAGGGAGAGGAAGGTCGCATCTGCTTTCTGGAGGATTTCCTTTTCGCCGCGCCGGAGCTGCGCCGGGCGATTATCCGGGAACTCCCTTATGTCCCGGATCCGCGTGTGCTCTCTCTGCTGGAGGTCCTGCTGAGAATCGATGATCCGGCGATTGCCGGAGAAGCCGTCATTGCGCTGGGCAAGATCAGGGAGAGCGGGGCGGTCGCGCTGCTAAAGGGTTTGCAGGCCAGCCCCGACAGTGCCATCAGGGAACTCGCCGGAAAAAGTCTGCGTCGGCTCTCCTTTCTGGGAATGGAAACCATGGCGATGCAGCGGCCTCCCTCCCTCCCTCTCCCCTATTACGCCACCTGTGCAAGCCCTATCGATGGCGCCGGCTATAGAACGCTCTGGCTCTGCCGCTGGACCGGGGAAGGCCGGCTTACCTCCCTCTATCTGCAGAGTCACGAGACAAAGGGGATGACTGCGGCCTGGGGGAGCAATCAGCAGGATGTTATTGAATGTGCAAAGCAGTGTGAGGAAATCCGGCTCGAGGAGGGTGTGGTAGCAATTATCCCGGATTATGCACTGCAACTGGTAAATGACGCAATATATCGCTGCCGGCAACTGGGGGTGTTTCTCCCTCCGGAATTTTATCTCATGGGCGATATGTTTCAGGATGGAGAGCTTGTTCCGGCGCCATATACGCCGGACTTTGCGGGATACGATCCGCCGGGAGCGGTTACCACTTCCCGTCTGATCGCCAAAAGCGCGGCCCTGTTTGATGACGACTTTTTTGCCGGATTGTTCTTGGCCACCCCTAGGGTCTATGATTTTGCCGAAGAATGGATCGAACTGGAGAAGAGAGCCGGGGAAAGTATGCTGGGCCGGGATATGGAATCCCTGGTGGAAAGATTCTGCGCAGAACTCCTGGCGCCTGAGATGGAAACGATCCGTGCCAGGCTGCTATTGACCGCCGACCTGATGCGGCGCACCGGCCGGGAAAATGAAATGGTGGGACAGACCCTGGCAGTGGCGCTGAATCTGATGAATTTCGGATTGCCATTTCATAAACATCCATTTCTCAAACGCCTTGCATTGGAAAGCATGGACATGGCCCGGGAAGCACTTGCCGAAGGTTACGATCTGAGAGAGCAGCAGTGGGAAGATGACGATTGGGAGTAGGGAAGGATGAAAGATGAAGGATGAAGGGTGAAGTGCCGCTTCATCGGTTAAGGAGAGTTGTGGGATGCATGAGAAAATAGGGGTAATCGGCGCGGGGAGCTGGGGGACGACTCTGGCGGACCTCCTGGCCAAGAAAGGGCATGAAGTGACGCTCTGGGCCTATGAGCCGGAATTGGTCCAGGAGATGGCGGAAACCGGTGTCAACAGCCTGTTTTTACCCGGCATCTCTCTTTCGCCGCGCCTGCGCTTCACCAATTCGCTGCAGGAGGCTGCGGCGGGGACGGATATGCTCCTTTTTGTCGTACCGTCCCAGGTCATGCGGGGGGTGATCAAGGCCATTATCCCTTCCCTGCCGAAAGAGGCGGTCATCGTCAGCGCCTCCAAAGGGATCGAGCTGGAAACCCTCATGCTTGTTTCACAGATCTTCGAAGAGCTTCTCCCCGGCGAACTCTACAGGAATTTTGCCGCCCTTTCCGGACCTACCTTTGCCCGGGAGGTGGCCCAGGAGATGCCGACCGCCGTGGTTGCGGCGGCGGCCGATACGAGGGTTGCCAGGCACGTACAGAAATCCTTCACGACCGGCTATTTCCGCGTCTATAGCAACAACGACGTTACCGGCGTCGAACTGGGAGGAGCCGTAAAAAATGTCATCGCCATCGCCGCGGGGATATCGGACGGACTCGGGTTTGGCTATAATACCAGGGCGGCCCTGATAACCCGGGGATTGGCGGAAATGACCCGTCTCGGGCTGACCATGGGCGCACAGAGTTCGACATTTGCAGGCCTGGCGGGGATGGGAGACCTAGTGCTCACCTGCACCGGTGACCTGTCGCGCAACCGGAACGTCGGGATGAAACTTGGCAAAGGAATGAAGCTTGACGAAATACTGGCGGAGATGCGGATGGTCGCCGAGGGGGTCAAAACCACCGAATCCTCCCGCAATCTGGCCCGCAGAGTGGGGGTCGATATGCCTATTACCGAAAAACTCTTTCAGGTGCTCTATCATGACAAACCGGTCAGGGAAGCGGTCATTGAGCTGATGACCAGAGATTTGAAGGCTGAGGGGGTGTAAACACGTCTCCCCGGCGGGTTGCCTTAAGTGTAAGTGATTAAAGCAAAATCAAGGATCGTCCATGCTCCCTCGTTTCGGTATACGCGGCAAACTTTTCTTATCCATCCTGGCGATCCTTCTCGTTTCCTATTCAACCCTCATCTATGTAACCGTAAAGGGTCTCTACTCCTACCTTGAAGAAGATATCATCAAAGCCCTGGCAATGAATCTCAAGTATATCCAGAGCCAGTATCTCGCCCGTGCCGATATTATCAAGTATTCCCTGATGCAGCCCGCCTCAGCCGACCTTGTCCAGAATCACCTGCAGGCGAGAGACAAGGTCTGGCTTACGAATGCCCTGCAACAGTGGTACAAAAATCTTCCTTTAATCGACTTTCTGACGGTTGTGGATGCGGAGAAGAGGGTGGTTGCGCGGGGGTTCAGCAATCTCTCCGGCGACCGTTACGAACTGGCCGATGTAGTCGATCGGGCCTTTCGCGGGGGAAAACCGCTTGTCTCCACCGAGCTGGCGACGTATGCGCTTCTCTGCCGGGAGGGAAAGACAAAATATTGTGCCCCCCCGGCCGGTGGCCAAGCAATGATGCTGACCGTCGTCGTGCCGATAGTTACGCCGGACGGGGTCCTGCTCGGCGCGATAGTAGCCGGAGATATCATCAACGATGCCCCCCATCTCCCCTTCAAGCTCCCGGAAATCGTCGGCAAGGAAGCGGAGGTGGCGATAACCCAGGGGGGGCGCAGGATTGCCAGCAGTCTTGCCGAAGAGACGCTCCTTCCCGCCACCATTGCCCCGGACATCATCGACAAGCTGAAAAAGGGACAACCCTACCGGGGCGAGGGGACGATCGGTGGAAAGCCCTATGAAACGGTATTCGCGCCGATCAAAAACTTAAGGGGGGAGTTTATCGGTTCCTTTTCCGTCGCGCTCTCCAAGGAAAATATAAAAAAGATCCGCCGGGATAATTTGCGAAACATTCTTGCTTCGGCGACCGTCGGCATCCTTCTCACCTGTGTTCTCGCTTTTGTCGTTGCGCGCAAGCTTTCCGGGCCGCTGCGCAAGCTGGCGGCAGGGGCGCGGATGATTGAAACCGGGGACCTGAGCCAGCGGGTCGTTATTGCCCAAAGGGGTGAAGTCGGCATGCTGGCCAATTCGTTCAACAGCATGGCCGACGCCCTTGCCGAGCGGGACCGGACCATCAGGGGAAATACGCGGGAGTTGCAGGAACTTAATGAACAGCTGGAAAAAAAGGTGGCGGAACGTACAACCGAACTGCGTATGGAAATGGGAAGATTGGAAGCCATTCTCACCTCCATGGCCGAGGGGGTTGTGGTAACCGATCACGATAACCGGGTGATCCTGTGTAACCCCGCAGCCCAGAAGATATTTGACTTGGTTCCCCACCGGATATTATATAAGCACATTGAAGAGGTGTGCGAGGCGGGAGATTATTGTGTTCTGGTCGACTATATCCGGCAGATGCGGGAAACGAACGGGCTGGTGGCAATCCTTGAGGAAGAGGCCGATGTAAAGGGAAAGAAGCTGCGGATCAATATAGCCCCTCTTTTGGACGAGGATGGAGAATTCGCCGGCGTGGTCATGTCGATCCGGGATGTTACCATGGAGCAAGAGGTGGATCGGATGAAAACCGAATTTATCTCCACCGTCTCCCATGAGCTGAAAACCCCGTTGACCTCCATGAAAGGCTCACTCCAGTATATAATGACCAAGGGGCAGATGTTGACGGAAACGGAACGGGAACTCCTCGCGGTCTGTCTGCGCAATACCGACCGGCTGATACGGCTTATCAACGACATCCTCGACATTTCGAAAATAGAGGCCGGTAAGATGGAGTTCTCCTTAAAGCCCCAGAATATCGGCGAACTGGTGATTTATGCCATAGAGGAGATCAGCGGGTTTGCCATGAAACGGAATGTGGCAATCGAAAACAGCGTAGACGCCGACCTTCCGCTGGTTTACGGCGATCATGACCGGCTGATCCAGGTGATTACCAATCTCCTCTCCAACGCCGTGAAATTTTCGCCCGAAGGAAAGGATGTTCTGGTCAGTGCGCAAAGAGAAGGGAACTATGTGGCAGTTTCCGTGACAGACAACGGCAAGGCGATCCAATGGTCGGACCGCGACAAGCTGTTCAAGAAATTTCAGCAGGTACATGTCATCGGTGCGGCAGGAGGCGGCGGGACCGGCCTTGGCCTGGCAATCTGCAAGGAGATCATAGAGCGGCATCACAGCAGGATATATTATCAGGAAAGCGTTGCCGGGGGGAATGTGTTTACCTTTACCGTGCCGGTTTATGAGGAATGCTGATGAACGAAAATAAAATACTCATTGTCGATGATGAAGCCGATATCGCCCTTATTCTCAAGCTGCAACTGGAGGATTTCGGCTTTAAAACGGTCAGGGCCCGCGATGGTATTGAGGCCCTCGAACATATCGCCAGGGAAAAATTCAGCCTTATTCTTCTCGATATCAAGATGCCGCGTATGGATGGCATGCAGGTGCTGGACAAGGTCCGGCAGGACTTTCCGGATACCGGGGTGGTGATGATGACCGCCCACGGCAGTGAGGATATTGCCGTAGAGGCGATGAAAAAAGGGGCCATCGATTATATTGCCAAACCATTTTCCACCGACGACCTGCTGAAAAAGATAGATAGGGCGATCCAGCATCATCGTACCCGCCAGGAAAACCTCAGGCTGTCTCAGCAACTGGAGGTGGAACAGCAGAAGATGGGGGCCATTCTGCGGGGGATGGCCGACATTCTGATAGCAGTAGACCGCAAAGGACGTATCATAACCGTGAACCACCAGGCGGAAATGTTGTTCGGCATGGATAAAGAGCAGTTACTGGGGACCCCCGTTGAAGAGATACTGCAGGCCGATATCCCCCCGGAGCGCCTGCCGTGCATGGTGGTGCTCAGCACATCCGCGCCCGCTCTCGATGTATCTTACAATATCCGCTGGGGAAAAAAGAGCATCCCGGTATTATCCAGCGCTACGCCGCTTTTGAACGGCGCACTCAAGCTGTGCGGCAGCGTCGAGATAATCCGCGACATTTCCACACTAAAAAAGCTGGAACAGGAGCGGGAAGATTTCGTCAGCATGCTCTCCCACGATCTGAAAACACCAATCACGGCCATAGTGGGTTCTCTCGATCTGGTCCGGGAAGGGCGTCTCGGACCGATCAACGGGGAGCAGAGGGAATTCCTGGAATCTGCCGGCGAAAGCTGCACCGAAATGGTGGAGATGATCGACACCCTGTTGGATATTCACAAGTTCGATGCGGGAAAGATGGTCATGGCGTTTAAACCTGAAGATCCAGCCCTGCTCATTCAGAAAATTGTCAACAGGTTCCGGCCGGTGGCGAAGCGAGTCGATGTAAACCTTTTTACGACCATAAAAGGGCAGCTTCCGGATGTGCCGGTGGATCGCACCAAGTTTTACCGGGTGCTCGGCAACCTTCTCTCCAACGCACTGAAGTTCACTCCCGCAGGTGGCGAGATAGAGATTGGGGCAGCCGTTGTCAAGGGCTCCCCCGATCTAAAAAAGCGCATACCGGAGCAGATCTATCCGCCGGCGGAGTTCCCCGGGAAAGGGCGGTTTCTGCAGATCCTTGTAAGGGATACCGGTGTAGGGATAGCGAAAGAAGACCTGATGAATATCTTTGACAGGTTTGTCCAGGCAAAGAGCCGGCGGATGGGAATGAACGCCGGTTCCGGGCTAGGTCTCACCTTCTGCCGCAAGGTAATGGATGCCCACCATGGCTATATATGGGTGGAAAGTGTGGTTGACAAGGGGAGCACCTTTTTCCTCCTCCTCCCGCTGGAATGAAAGAGAAACAGTTTCATGATTTATGACAACATCCATATCTCTCCATAACATTTCCAAACTCTACGGCCGGATTCGGGCGGTGGATGATTTTTCCCTGGAAGTCAGCCGGGGGACCATCTTCGGTCTGCTCGGCCCCAACGGCGCCGGGAAAACCACCCTTATCAACATACTTACCACCCTGATCCGTCCCACCAGCGGTGAGGCTTTTATCGAAGGGCACAGCACGCTCACTCAAGCTAAGGCGGTCCGCGCCATCATCGGTGTGGTCCCCCAGTTGAACAACCTGGACCGTTACTTGACCGCCCGGGAAAACCTCGTCCTGCATGCCCGGATGCACGGGATGAAGCCCGCGGGATACAACCGCCGCATCGATGAGCTATTGGAGCTGACCGGCCTTTCCGGCCGCCGAAACGATTTCCCCGACACATTTTCCGGAGGGATGCAGCGCCGGCTGGTGGTGGCCCGGGCGCTGATCCACAACCCGCTGGTCCTCTTCCTCGACGAGCCGACCACCGGTCTCGACCCCCAGTCGCGGCGCGCGGTCTGGGAGTATATCCAGGGCCTGAAGGATAAGATGACCATCTTCCTCACCACCCACTACATGGACGAGGCGGACACCCTCTGCGACCGGATCGTCATCATGGACGAAGGAAAGGCGCTGGTGGACGGCAGCGCCGCCAGTCTGAAGGCACAGGTCTCCCGGGCGCATATCTACCATATCCGCTTCAGCTCCGGGGTTGATCGTTACGAGGAAATCCTGCGAACGCTTCCGTCCGTCTTGTCCCTGGAGCGGACCGGCGAGCGGCTGCGCCTGACCCTGCGCGACGAGCAGTCGCTGAAGGCTGTTCTAGACCGGATAGAGAGCGTCGACCTGCGGGAGGTCTGCCGCAGCGAAACGTCGCTGGAAGACGTTTTCCTCGAACTGACGGGGAAGGGTGTGAGGGAGTGAGAGAGATTTGGGGGCTTTGGGGTCGGACCAAGCTAACATGATGTAATTACGATGTTAACAGGTCAAATTAAACCCCTTTTTAAGGCTTAGAAGTGTATTTTTGAAGACAAAAAGGGGCTGAAAAGAATGTAACGGCAAATAAATAAAACATCTTGCATATTGACGCATAGCATGCGACAATATGTCGTACGAAGATATGTCGATCAAGGAGATAATTTATGCCTGGTAAAGCCCCCAAAATTTCTCAGAGCACTCATGAGAAACAGCGACTGCCTGATAAAACCCCAAAAATTGCTGCGGGCGCCCATAGAAAGAAGATAGTGTCTGATAAGGCCCCTGAATATGTTCCGACCGGCCATCAAAAGAAGAGAGGAATTCTAGCTCAGGTTTTTTCATCCATAGATATGGATCACGAGCCTGATTCAATGAAGGTTATCACCCTGATCAGAAATGGCGTGTCGGGAGATTCAATAATCAGACTTGCAGAGTTGATAAATATCCCTAAAAATGACGTCTATAACTTATTGAACCTGAAGGCGAGAACTGCGCAAAGGCAGGTGTCCAAAAATCTCGATGCAGACAAGTCAGGTCATCTGGTGCAGATCACCAAGATTTTGCAAAGGTGCGTGGAGGTATTTGAAGACCTTGAAAAGGCAAAACGCTGGCTGAAGTCACCCAACTATGCCCTGGGAAATCAGATCCCTTTGAATCTGCTCGATACTACTGAGGGCATTGAGCTGGTTCGGGACACCCTTACCCGCATCGAGTACGGCGTCTTTGTCTGATGAAGGTCTATAGGGTCGCTCCTAAAAAATACGCGATGGATTTGAGTGGAGAGGGCGCCAGGTTGGCGGGAGGAAGGTGGAATCCAAGGGGTGCTCCGGTTATCTACACTGCCGCACAGGCAGCGCTGGCCTTGCTCGAAACCATCCCGAGCTTCGATGTTGCTTCTACCTTGCCTCCCGATATTCAGCTCGTCACCATAGAATTCCCTGATGATGTGTCGATTGTTGAATTGCCTGAGAAAAAACTTCCCCCCGACTGGAAAGACTTCCCGTACAAATTCTCCACCGTCCGTATCGGACAAAAATGGATCAATGAAGGGAAAGCGGCTGTATTGAAAGTGCCGTCCGTTATGGTTCCATATGGGCTTGGCTGGAATCTTTTACTCAACCCCCTGCACCCGGAGTTGCATTCCAGGATGTCGGCTACACTCCAGGATTGGGAAATTGATAAACGGATAGTTGTCAAACTCAAGTAAAAGCAAAACCGGTACAGTTTTATTTTATGCTCGTAAGCAACTAATAGAGACGTCCCTATTTCTTTTATCTTTTTAGGAGCAGGCATGCGCAAGACACTGATCACTTTCTTTTACACATACCGCCACCTGTCATGAAAGCGGAGGTTGCTGCTGAGATCAGCGCCCGCCTGCGGCTGCTCGGCGATCCGGAGAAGGCGCGCATTCTGCAGGGGTTTTTCAAGACCGGGCCGGGGGAGTACGCCGAGGGGGACCGCTTTCTCGGCCTCAAGGTCCCCCAGGTGCGACTGCTGTTGCGGGAATACCGGGGTTTGACGCCAACCGATGCGCTCCCCCTGCTTGCGTCACCGATCCATGAGGAGCGCCTGTTCGCACTGCTGGCCCTGGTTCGCTGTTTCGAGAAGGGAGATCAGGCTACCCGAGAGCAGATTTACACCCTCTACCTGGACAACACCAGCAGGATCAACAACTGGGACCTAGTGGACGTCTCGGCCCCCCAGATAGTCGGCGGTTTTCTGCTGGAGCGCGACCCTGCGCCGCTTGACCTTCTGGCGCAGTCGGCCAGTCTCTGGGAGCGCCGCATCGCCATCATGGCCACCTTCACCTTCATCCGCCGGAACCGGTTCGATGACACCCTGCGCATTGCCCGGCTGCTGCTCCATGACCGGGAAGACCTGATCCACAAGGCCGCGGGGTGGATGCTGCGGGAGGTGGGTAAGCGGGAACCGGCGGTCGAGGAGGGGTTTCTCAAGGAGCATTGCCGTGTAATGCCGCGCACCATGCTGCGCTATGCCATCGAAAAATTTCCCGAAGAAAAAAGGCAGATGTACTTGATGCTTTAACAGAGATGCTTGGTATAATGTTTCCGCATAAAGCCGGAGGATGCTGATGTGATATTAAGGGGCGCGCTTTCCATATGGTGGCGGGATATGCTGGTGCTGCGGAGGAGTATCTTCTCCGAACTCCTGGCGGTTGTCGCCTACCCGCTCACCCTCTACCTCGCCTTCGGGGTGGGCTTGAAGGGGTACATCGCCGATGTGGGGGGGGTCCCCTATCCGGTCTTCATCGCGCCCGGGCTGATCTCCATGACCGCGGTCACCGCCGCCTTTGACGAGAGCGCCTGGAGCATGTGGTTCCACCGGCGGGTCCAGCGGACAATCGAGGAGTACCGGGTGACGCCGATCACGGCCTACGACATCGTCATCGGCAAGATCATCTGCGGTTTGTCCCACGGGATCATCAAGGGGGTGGTGGTAACAATGGTCATCTTCCTCTTCACCCCCTTCCGGTTTTCCGTCCTTCACCTCCTTGCCTACCTCTACTTCATCGTTTTAGGCTCGATGATCTTCTCCTGTATCGGGACCATCGTCGGCACGACTATCAACAAGCCGGAAAACATCGGCCGGGTCCAGGCGGTGATCATCGTTCCGCTCATCTTCATGTCCGGCATCTTCTTCCCCCTCACCTCCTACCCGACAAAGGTCATCCCCTTTATCCGCCTTCTTCCCACCACCGCCGCTTTCGAAGGGGCACGGCAGGCGCTCCTGCACGGGACATTCGAGCGGGGATACGCGCTGAACCTGGCGATAACCGCAATTTTCATCTTTGCCCTGGCCGTCTATACATTCAATAAGTGGATGGAAGAATAGCGCAATTTTTTTGTTGACAGATCACTCTTAAGGCATATATCTGTAAATTCATTTTTTTTATTATTCTCTTTTTCCCCTGCGGTAAGAATGGAGATTTCGCGATGGGAGAGACCGATGAGTTGATTGCGGCTAAAGGCCCGGATTCGGCCGGGAGTGACTTGCCGGAAACCGCGGAAAAGGCGAGACATGACAGAGCCCCTCTTGTGGATGGCGAACTGGTTTGCGCGGTGCGCGCGCCATGTTTCGTCGTCGGCATCGGCACATCCGCGGGGGGCCAGGAGCCTCTGGAGCATATATTCACCGCCGTGCCGACGGACTGCGACGTTTCATTTGTCGTGGTCATGCACATTCCGCCTGACGGGCCGGCATTTATCGCCGATCTCATCATGCGCTACACCAGCATGGAGGTGCTGACCGCCGAAGACGGCATGCCGCTTCGGCCGAACACGGTCCATGTGATCCCCCCCGGCGTAATGCTGACGGTTAAAGATGGTAAGCTCAGGCTCGATCCGGGCGAAGTCCCGGGCAGGGCACATCACCCCATAGACCGTTTTTTCACCTCGCTCGCCGCCGATTGCGGGGTGCGAGCCATTGCCGTCGTTCTCTCCGGCTTCGGGTTGGACGGAGCCGAAGGGGTGAAGCGAATCAAGGAGGGGGGAGGGGTTGTCCTTGTGCAGGAACCGGCGACGGCCATCAATCCCTCGATGCCGCAGAATGCCATTGCCACCGGCGCGGCTGACATTGTCCTCCCCGCGGATGAGATCCCGGATAAAATAGCCGAGATTGCCCGGGGGCATTGTAATCTTTTCCCGCGGGCCTGTCTGACCGCAACGCTCGACGATGAACTGGCGGCTCTGTTCGCTATCTTGAAGGCCAGGACCGGCCACGATTTCAGCTCGTACAAGAGAAACACCATCCTACGGCGGATCGAGCGGCGGATGACGGTAAACGAGGCGGGGGGGCTTAAAAAGTATCTCGCCATCCTTGAGGGAAACCCCCAGGAGGCCCAGGCCCTCTGTCAGGAGATCCTGATCGGCGTAACCAGCTTTTTCCGCGATCCGGAGGCGTTCGAGCTGCTTCGGAGCGAAATCATGCCGCGCCTCTTCGCCAACCGGGAGCCGGAAGATCCGGTCCGGATCTGGCACGCCTGCTGCGCCACCGGCGAGGAAGCATACTCGGTCGCCATGCTTATCCAGGAGCACCTGGAGAAGGAAAACAGACAGGCCAAGGTGCAGATCTTCGCCACCGACATAGACGAAGGGGCGGTGGCCCATGCGCGGGCCGGACTCTATCCCGACGATATCGGGGCGGAAGTGGGCGAAGAGCGGCTCAAGACCTTCTTCACCAGGTTTGACGGGCGCTGGCAGGTGGCGAAGCGGCTGCGGGAGATGATCGTCTTCGCCCATCACAGCATCATCAAGGACCCGCCGTTCTCCCGGCTCGACCTCCTCGTCTGCCGCAACTTTCTTATCTACCTCGACCCGGAGATGCAGAAACGGCTCATCACCCTCTTCCACATGGTCCTGAAACCGGGCGGGTTCCTTTTTCTCGGCGCCTCGGAGAGCGTGGGGCGCAACTCCGAACTCTTCTCCATGGTGGACAAGAAATGGAAGATATACCAGCGCCTGGAGAGCAGCCGCCGTGAAGAGACATTTTTCCCCTTCACCTCTCCGGCGCGCAGGCTCATCAGGAACGTTCCCCCCAAACGGCCCGCCGAAGCCCGTGAACCGACGCCCGGCGCAATTGCGGAAAAGTACCTCGTGGAGCGCTACTCCCCCCCCTGCGTAATCGTCAACGAGAAGTACGAGGTGCTCCACATCTCCACCAAGACGCAGCGATACATGGAAGTCCCGGTGGGGGAGCCAACCCTGGACATCCTGCGTATGGCAAGGGAGGAGTTGCGGCCGGCTTTGCGGGCGGCAATTTACAAGGCATTCACGGAACAGCAAAAGGTGGCTTTCCGGGGGGTGAAGATGGCCGTAGATTCCGGTGAAGCGGCGGTCAACGTCCTGGTCGAGCCGCTCGTCGCCGACCCCGCCTACGGGAAGCTGGTGATGGTTATCCTGGAGCCGGTTCCCTCTCCGGCCGCGCCCCCGGCGTCGCCGGGGAGCGAGGCGCTGCCCGGCGACGAATCGTCAAGAGATATGTTGATCCGCCAGTTGGAGGAGCAGCTCCGCATCACCCACGAGCAGCTTCAGGTGACCTCCGAGCAGCTCGAAACCTCCAACGACAGTTTCCTGTCGGCAAACGAAGAGCTGATGTCTATCAACGAAGAGTTCCAGTCTACCAACGAGGAACTCCAGTCCACCAACGAGGAGCTGGAGACCTCCAAGGAGGAGCTGCAGGCCCTGAACGAGGAGCTGGTGACGGTCAACGCCGAACTGCAGGGGAAGGTGGAAGAGCTGAACCAGTCGAACAGCGACATGGAAAACCTCTTCGCCAGCTCCGAAATTGCCGCCATCTTCCTCGACCGGGGGCTCATCATCAAACGCTTTTCCCCCGCCATGGCTGCTATCTTCAACCTGATCCCCGCCGACATCGGCCGCCCCTTCCGCCATCTGGCCGGGACCATCGACTGGCCGGACCTCCCCCGCGATTCCCGGACGGTGCTGGAGAAGCTCGCCCCGGTTGAACGGGAGGTGACCGCCCTGGAGGATCGCCGTGGCTTCATCATGCGGGTCCTCCCCTACCAGACAACGGACGGCAGGATCGACGGCATCGTCGTCACCCTCATCGACATCACCGAGCGGAAGCGGATGGAGGAGCATGTCCGCAGCTTGGCCTTGTTCCCGGAAGAAAACCCCTCCCCAATACTGCGCGTGGTTCGCGACGGAACCCTGCTGTACGCAAACCGCGCTGCCAAGCCGATGCTGGAAAATTGGCGGGCGGATTACGGTAAAGACTTTCCGGAACAGCTTTTCCATTGCATGGAGAGTTCGTTTAAAAGCGAAATCCCAGGTGAATGCGAAGTCAGCGCTATGGGACGCACGATCTCCTTCGTTGTTGTCCCGTTGCCCGAACGCGGTTACGTAAATCTCTACGGCCGCGACATCACCTTGCGCAAACTGGCCGAAGAAGCGCTGCGACACGCCAAGGAGGAGTGGGAGCGGACCTTTGCCAGCGTGCCGGACCTGATAACGATCCTCGACAACCGGCACCGGGTCCTGCGGGTCAATGAGGCGATGGCGCGGCGTCTCGGGGTCAAACCCGAGGAGTGCGTGGGACTCCACTGCTATGAAGCCGTTCACGGGACAACCGTCCCGCCCGACTTCTGCCCCCATTCGAAAACGATAGAGGATGGCCGCGAGCATGTTGCAGAACTGCGCGTGGACCGGCTGGGGGGCGATTTCCAGGTCACCACCACCCCCCTTATGGATGAAAAGGGGGAGCGCATCGGCTCCGTCCATATCGCCCACGATATAACCGAGCGGAAAAGGATGGAGGACGCCTTGCGGGAGAGAGAGCACAGGTACCGTGAGCTGGTGCAGAACGCCAATAGCGCGATCATCCGCTGGAAGCGCGACGGCACGATCATCTTCTTCAATGAATACGCCCAGAAATTCTTCGGTTATGGCCTGGAAGAGGTGCTTGGCAAGAGCGCGGGCATCCTCGTCCCGGAGCGGGATTCGAGCGGGGGAGACCTGAGCGGCCTGCTTCAGGACATTGTAGAGCATCCGGAGCGGTTCGTGAACAATGTCAACGAGAACGTCCTACGGGACGGCCGCAGGGTATGGATGGCCTGGACGAACAGGCCGATTCTCGACGAGCATGGAGAGGTAGCCGAGATCCTCGCCGTCGGTATCGACATCACCGAGCGGAAGCTGGCCGAGGATGCGCTGCGCGCCAGTAACGAAGAGCTGGAGCGCTTCAACAGGGCCACGGTGGGGCGCGAAATGCGCATGGTCGATTTGAAGAAGGAAGTGAACGAACTATGCGGCCGGGCAGGGGAGAAGCCACGCTATAATCTTGAGTTCGTGGAGGAGCCGTAACCCCTCTTGGAGTCGTAACCCCTCCTGTCCTCCCCTTAACTTAAGGGGAGGGACGCAGTGCTCCCCCTCTTACAGATAAGAGGGGGTGGGGGGAGTTATGAAGCAGCAGGAGGATAACCCCTCCCAGCCTCCCCTTAATTTAAGGGGAGGAGAAAGGCACCAATAGCTCCCCCTCTTAAGCTATGAGGGGGCTGGGGGAGTTATGAAAAGGAGCCATGAAATTCCTTCGCAATGACCCGGTATTAAAAGATCGTCGAAGAGAATTGCGGCGCAATCAAACAGAGGCTGAAAAGGCTTTCTGGACGCATGTACGAAATTCTATGTTTCATGGAATGAGATTCTTTCGGCAATACAGTGTAGGCCCTTATATTTTGGACTTTTACTGTCCCGGTTTGAAGTTGGCGGTGGAACTCGACGGCGGCCAGCATAATCTGCAAGAGAACTTGGAGTATGACACAGCCCGCTCAGAATACCTTAAGGCTAATGGTATCGATGTCCTGCGGTTTTGGAATCACGATGTTTTGCTGGATATACAGAGTGTTCTTGCAAAAGTGGAGGAGAAGATAAAACCGTAACCCCTCCTGCCTGCGGGCTGAAGCGCCCTTCGGCGCGCAAGCCTGTCCTCCCCTTAATTTAAGGGGAGGGACGTAGCGCTCCCCCTCTTAAGATAAGAGGGGGTCGGGGGGGAGTTATGAAATATTGGGAAAGGAACCCAAAATGCCGTTAGACAACGATGCTTCCCGTATGAAACTCCTCCTGACCCGAATGACCATTGCCGTCGCTGCGCTGGCGATTTGCGCTTGTTTTTTTGCCTGCACCCGCACGGACCGCAAGCCCGCCGGCCCGCCGGAAAAGGTCACCATCGCCTATTCCGCCACGACCGACGCAGTCCTCGCCGAAGTCGCCCATGTGAAAGGCTATTACCTCCAGGAAGGATTGGATGTTACTCCGCATTTGCACCCCTATGGGAAACTTGCCCTTGAAGACCTGCTGGCGGGAAAGGCGGACTTTGCCACCGTCGCCGAAACGCCGGTCATGTTCGCGATCATGAAAGGGGAGAAAATATCCGTAATCGCGACCATTGAGAATTCAGATATGGGCAATGCCATCCTGGCGAGAAGGGACAGGGGGATTACCACTCCCGAAGATCTCAGGGGGAAGCGGATAGCCGCGACTCTGGGCACTACCTCGGAGTTTTATCTGGACGCAATGCTGGGTCTTCATGGAATTTCCAGGAAAGACGTTGCGGTCGTTGACCTGAAGGCGGGGGAAATAGCCGACGCCCTGGCCCGTGGCGACATCGATGCCGTCTCCACGTTTACACCCTACACGGCCATTACGCAAAAGAAGCTGGGCGACCGGGCGATCACCTTCCAGGACAAGAATATCTACCGGTGGACCTTCAATGTTGTCGCAAAGCAGGAGTTCATCCGCAAAAACCCCGATAAGGTGAGGAAAATTCTTCGCGCCCTGGTCAGGGCCGAGGAATTTGTCCGGGAAAATCCGCCGGAAGCGCAAAAAATCGTGGCCGATTTCAGTGGGATAGAGATTGGCATCGTCCGCGCTATCTGGGCCGATACCAGCTTCACCGTAACACTCGACCAGCCGCTCATCCTTGCCCTTGAGGACGAATCACGATGGGCGATCGACGGAGGGCAGACCGGCGCAAGGAAAATCCCCAATTATCTCGATTTTATTTACTTTGACGGTCTTAAGTCAATCAAACCGGACGCGGTAAGGATTTTAAGGTAAGGGCGAGGCGGACCCATGAAAATTAAAAAAAGGCTGCAGATAAATGTCGCAGTTTCGGTGATGACGGCTTTTGTCATTTGCCTCGTGCTTTTCCTGTCGCTCTATCGACTCAACCAGGCAAACAATTTGGGGAAAATTGCCGGCGATATAATAGCCGGCACGCTTGAAAGGGTCTCGCTCAGAAACGATTATATGCGGAACAACGGCGCGAGGGCAAAAGAACAGTGGTTTGCCAGGCAAGAAACGATCAGCGGACTCCTGAAGTTGGCATTGGAAAATTTCCGGGATAGCGAAGACAGGAAAAACATCGTCGGGCTGATTGAAGATCATGAAGCGAGCGGGAAGATCTTTTCGGCTATCGTGGCAAACAGGGAAAAGAGCGGTTTGAACTCAAGGTCGGTCGTGCTTTCGCGGGAGGTCGAGGATAGACTCCTAAGCCAGTTGAACATGAGGGTTTATGAAGAAACCATGCATGGCCGTAAAATGCTGGAGTCGGCCAGGAAGGCCCGCAATTCCGCCCTCAGAGTGGCGGGCGGGGGAGTAATCTCCGCGCTCCTGATCTTAATCGCGGCGGCGATGATAAACTCATGGATAATGGGCCGGGCGATCAGGGATCGAGTCGCTTTACTGCGTAAAGGCGCGGCGGTGATCGGCAGTGGGGACTTGGATCACAGGATCGATGTCAAGGGTGATGACGAGTTCGCCGAGATCGCGGAGTCATTCAACTCAATGACCGCAAAACTGCGCGGTTCTTACCGTGATCTTGAAAGCGAGGTCATCGAGCGCAAGCGGGCCGAGGAGGCGCTGCGCAAGGCCTATGACGAACTGGAACAGCGCGTCGAGGAACGGACCAGGGATCTCAAGGTTGCCAACGCCTACAACCGAAGCCTCATCGAGGCGAGCCTAGATCCGCTGGTGACCATCGGACATGACGGGAAGATCACGGATGTAAACACCGCCACCGAAGCGGCGACGGGCCTTTCGCGGACCGAACTCATCGGGTCGGATTTCAGCGATTACTTCAGCGAGCAGGAGAAGGCACGTGCCGGGTACGAACGGGTGTTCGAAGAAGGCTCGCTACGCGACTATGCGCTTGAACTGACCCATCGGGACGGTCACGTAACCTCCGTCCTCTACAACGCGACGGTATACAGCGATGAGGGGGGAAAGGTTATAGGGGTCTTTGCCGCCGCTCGCGACATCACCGAGCAGAAACAGGCGGAAAACGCTCTAAGG
>JBGPID010000016.1:0-18157 GCA_041484725.1 Geobacteraceae bacterium
GATCGTGGAAAAGCTCGTGGCAAAGCACCTGGGCAAACATTAACGGCCTGCCGTTCGACATGACCTCCGCTTAGGTTCCGGCACGGTGCCATTTTGTTTCAAATGTCGAATTTAAATCAGATTGGCCTGATTTTCTTTTATTTATCTCTCCTCATTTTTCCCACGCTGCTTGGCGAATTCATCGTCCGCCCGTTGAATCAGCAATGAGGTGATGTCTATCTCCTTGCCGGCGTAAAAAAGTCCGTTATTTCGATCAAGAATAGCGCTGAATTTCCCTTCGTCGCCGATCCGCGCCATAATGACTCCCAGCCTGTTGACGAGTCTCTTCAGGTAGTCGGATTCCATCTGCTTGACCTCCTCCTGGGCCTCGCGCTGGCGGTTCTGATACTCACGCCCTTTTTTCTGGAGAGTTGCCTCCTTTTCGGCGCGACTGTCTGCGGAAAGCTTGCTGCCATCCTTTTCCAGTTCGGTGCTCATCCTCTGATAGTCTACCTGCAGGACCTTGAGCTCGGCGTTGAACTTCTCGGCTTTCTTTTGCAGATCGGCCCTTGCTGCAATCCCCTCCCTGCATTCCTTGACGGCGCGCTGGAGATCGACTGCGCCCAACTTGAGAGCCGGCGCGGCAAAGGCCTGGGTTGCCGGTATGAGCAATACAAAGACAAACATGGTAAACAATTTCTTCATTGGTGCATTCTCCTTCAATCCCTGGTGTTATTCACGCGCATTATTCCAGTCACGTAGGCGCATTTCCCGCATTGTTTCGGCCTGCCGTGATGTCCGTATTGTCTTAATATGTGGCAGTGCTGAATGTGGTCACCACCTTCGTTGTCGTCATCTGGTCTGAACGATACCATCCGGTTGTTGCAGTTGAGTTACGATCTCGCAAAAAGTATCAAAAAAGTAAATCCCATGACGGTCCGGGCTGCTACCGTAACGTATTATTTACCTAAATGTTGCTTGTAAAAGTGATTGAACGATGACAGACTCGATCTTGAAAATGGCAGAGATTTCAAGCTGAGGAAAACGGAAAAAAGGCAGTGTCCCATTGCAATGAGAGAGAAAGAACACCCACAATCCGCTTCACGGCCATCCGTGCTTCACATCGCTGTCACTCTGCTTCTACTCTTTTATCAGACCCTGTGCTGCGGCATCTCTTTTGCCGACTCAAGAATCCCGCAACTAGATGAAATGCGCCGAGCCCGTCCCTCTGCAGCGCCCCTTTTAGGTATTCCCGCAGATGCAAGCATCCAGGATGCGCTCCAGACAAAGGGGACGACCCGCGTCATTGTGCGTCTAGCCGCACCTGCTTCACTGCCGGGAGGTTTTGCATTGGAGGCTGAGCTTAATCATACCGAAGCAATCAATCAGCGATCAAGAATCCGTCAGCTTCAGAATACTGTCCTATCCAGGGTCTCCTTAAAACGGGCCTCGGCGGCCAGACGCTATGATTTCATTCCCTTCATGGCCCTGGAGGTGGACCAGGCTGACCTGCAGGCGCTTATTACATCTCCGGAGATCGATTTTATCGAGAAGGATATTGCGGTGCCACCGCTGCTGGCCCAGAGCGTTCCCCTGATCGGCGGCGTTAACGGCGCTTTTAACGGCTATACGGGGAACGGCCAGGTTGTGGCCATACTCGACACGGGGGTGGAAAAGACGCATCCCTTTCTGACCGGCAAGGTGGTGGCCGAGGGATGTTATTCCACAACAGGTGCGTCTTCCACGGCATATTGCAGCTCCGGATCAACATCGCCCGGCGCCGGCCTGCCATGCCCGGATACGGCAGCCGGCTGCTATCACGGTACCCACGTGGCCGGCATCGTGGCGGGCAATAACGGCCCGGCCGGCGCCCCGTCAGGCGTGGCAAAGGCCGCCGGTTTGATCTCCGTCCAGGTCTTCTCCCAGTTTTCCGGATCCACTAACTGTGGTTCATATCCCACATGTCCCCAGGCCTATGAATCCGACCTGGTCAGCGGTCTTCAGCACGTATACGATCTGAGAAATACCTATAACATCGCGTCAGTCAATATGAGCCTTGGGGGCGGGCAGTATTTCTCGGCATGTGACTCTGATTGGCCATCATTCAAGACAGCCGTGGACAACCTGCGGTCAGCCGGAATCGCCACGGTAATCGCATCGGGGAACAACGGTTACACAAACAGCATCAGCTTTCCTGCCTGCATCTCCTCCGCAATCAGCGTCGGCGCTACCGACAAGTCGGACGTGGTGGCCTCCTACTCAAACAGCGCATCGTTCCTGAACCTTCTTGCGCCGGGGTCATCGATCACCTCATCATATCCGGGGGGACTCTATGCAACCGCAAGCGGCACATCCATGGCCACCCCCCATGTGGCCGGAGCCTGGGCGGTTCTCAAGTCGGCCAAACCGACTGCAACGGTATCAGAAGTCCTGAATGCCCTTGTGAACACCGGCAAACCGATATCAGATGCGCGCAACAGCATAACGAAGCCGAGGATTCAGGTGGATCAGGCGGTATATGCCATTGGCCCCACCAATTTTGTGATCTCGGATTCAGTCGTAAACGGCGTCGGCGGCACGATCACATCCAGCGCCTCCACGGTTCCTTATGGCGGGAATGTCACCTACACCATCACCCCTGACACGGGTTATACCCTGACCGGTCTGACCGACAATGGCGTAAATGTCTCCGCAATAGAAGGCCCAGCCGGCACCTTCACCTACAGCATCAGTAGTGTCACGGCAAACCATACCGTCATCGCAACCTTTGTGGTTGCCGCAGCCACAGCCGTGTCCGCCCTGCCGCCGTTTGGTTTGTCCGCGGCCATTCTCATCGCGGCAGTTTTGGGATATGGCAGAATGTCGGGGATACGGAAAAATGATTAGGAGAATAAATATCCAAAGCACCACGCTCAGGAAAAGGAGGATCTGGAATGTCGATTTTGAAATTTTGCAGTATCAAGTTTTACACCAAAGGCGCCGGGAAAAGCGCCGAAACCCCAATCACCATCACTGTCCGGGATGAAAATGAGGCGGTTGCAGCATTTACCTGTAATGATTTCGGGCCGTTCGAGGAGCACAGCGACAACGGACCGTTCGACCTGGCTATTATAAATGCAAGCGAAAAGGGAGACCTCCGCAGAGGGAGTATCGCTATCCGCATGGATCCAACAACACAAGGCATCTGGAGGTTCAATTTTTTTACCTTTTTAACGTTTTCGGACGGTACGAACCTTGCCGGGAGAGAAGTCGGAATAGAATTGAAACATGACCGGAATGAACAAATATTCGGATTTGATGCCATCATCACATAAAGTTAAAACGAGAGGAGGTTGGGCATGTCTTCGCTTTACGCTTTTTCAGACCCGTTAACGGAAAACAATCGGTTTTTTTATGGATATCTGTATGATTGCAAGGTGAAAACCGCTAACAGTTGCCCTTATGCAATGATGATCAACAGCACTTTTTATTGCAACCATCCTCAAGGCCATAATAACTGCTGCAGTTAATTGCTGTCATCTCTTGCTGAGGGGGGTCAACGCATTCTTCTGTCGATTCATGACGATACCCAGCACCTTTTCGCCGGGGAGAAGCCTCAGTGCCCTGTTGACATCCTGGAGAGAGGTTTGCCCGGCCTGGACCATCACCAGGATATAATCGACAAACGGTGCGAAGGCAAGTGAGTCGGCGCTGGTCAAAAGCGGCGGCACATCGAAGAATACATAACGGTCGGGATAGCGGTTTTTCATATCCGTCACGAGGTCTTTCATCCCTGGAGAACCGAGCAGTTCGCTGCTCTCCTTCACGGTTTTCCCCCCGGAGATGACCGTCAGCTTCTCCACACCCGGCCAGACAAAGAGCTCCTGGATCGGACAGTCGTTGAGAAGGTAATCGACCACCCCCTTTTCGCTGGGGAACCCCAGTACCTTGTGTATCTGCTGTTGTCTCAGGTCGCAATCCACCAGGAGCGCCGTCTGCTTGAACTCTTTGGCGAAGGTAAAGGCAAGATTGATGGCGGTCAGGGTCTTCCCTTCACCAGGGAGGGCGCTGGTCACCATCACCGTGTTCCCGCCGCCCCCGTTGGTCCGCTGCAGTATTTGCGTGCGAAGCACCTTGTAGAATTCCATTTCCCGACTGTCCTGCTGATACCCGACGCAACGGTTTGCCGCCAGCACCTGGGGATTCAGCGTCACTGAACGGGATATAGTATAGGAGGGGGAGACATACCCCATCTTTTCCTGGTCCATGGGACGCACTGAAGGCGCTTCCTGTATGGGCCGGGAATCCACGGGAGCCGGTTGCTGTTCAATGATGTCCGGTTGCGGTTCCATGGGGACCGGTTGCAGAGACAGCACCGCTTCCACGCCGGACGCCTGCGGCTCTGCTATCGGCAAGGGAGGTTCCGTTCCCATGACGCTCTCTTTTATCCTCGTTATCGACTTCCTCAATATAGCCATAATCTGCAGCTCCTTTTATCTAAAATACGGCTATTTACTCGCGCAAAGGCGCAAAGGCCGCAAAGAAATTCAGATACTTATAGAAAAAGAGACCCAAACCATTAGGGTGAAAGACCAGAGTCTGACACTGGTTGTTTTCCTTTGCGTTCTTGGCGTGCTTTGCGCGAGACGCTTTCCCCAGGTTTAACGCAAGTCCCGTTGAACAGTGTACAACATACAGAATTCCGGTTCTGTCCGCTGTCCGCTGTTCTTTCAGAATCTCGCCATTTTCCGCAGAGCCTTGGCCCAGAAGATGTCAAGGTCCATAACAAGGAAATGAAAGAGAATCGGGCTTATAACCAGAAACAGGACTAAACCGACTGCGGCCCTCCTCCTTTTCTTCTTCTGCCGGGCAATGTCCTCCCATGTTACGATCTCCGGTATGCTGGCCAGCACCGGGAAGGACGTTACCCGTGCCAGCATTTCCGGGGTCCTGGCTGTCTGGTCCCCCTGTTCGTTCAATGCCGCGACACCCACCCCGCTCCCCAGACCCAGCACCAGCCCGATGAGCAGGATAGCGGGGATGTTGGGCGAAACGGGCTTCTCAGGGAGGCGCGCCGCATCGATCAGGGTAAAGCGTTCCCCCTTCTGCTCTTTTTCCATGCCGTTGGAGACCTTTGCCTCCATGAACTTCTTTGAAAGGTCGTCATACTTGAGCTGGAGGTTATTCCTTTGATCCAGAATATTTTTATATCCTTCCTCTACCCCGGGAGATGCGGCAATCCTTCTTTTATAATCTTCCCTTTTTCTGGAAAGTGTTTCGACCTGCCGCTTTGCGGACTCTATTTCCGACTGTATCCCGGACAACTGCGATGACAGGGTGATGTAGGCCGGATTGTCCGGTTTGTTGTCGGCGGTATCGCGTCCCGTCGCCCGCAGCTGTTTCATCAGCTCCGCGATCTCACCTCTGGTCTTGATGACATCGGGATGTTCATCCGTAAGGCGGGTCTTCATCTCCCCCAGCCGCACCCGCAGTTCGCTTAAGCGGGTCTTGTCCTGGTTACCCGCGTCGGTGGACATGGTCGAAAGTTCCGTCTGGATATTGCTCTCCCTCTCCTTGAGAGTGCGGAGCTGATAATTCAGCGAGACGATCTCACGCTCCACAGTTTCCAGGCTCTGCAGGTTCAGCTGGGTAAGTTCGGGGAGCGAGTTGATATGACCCTGCTTGTAGGTTTTTATCCGGGAGTCGAAATCGGCCAGCTGGACCTGCACGCTCTTCATCTCATCTTCCAGGAATTTTGATGTCCCCTGGGACTGTTTCTCCCTGTCCTTGAGGTTTTCTTCAAGATAGAGCGACGTCAGTTCACTGGCTACCTGCTGCACCACCACTGGGTTCTTGCCGTTGTACGAGACGGTGAAGGCGATGGTCGCCGGCCTGGGCTGACCGGAGCGGGGATCGATGACATCGGCGCTGACGGTGTTGAACTTGATATCCTTGCGCATCTTGTCGATGATCTCTTCGGTGGTCCATTTGCTTTTAAGGTCATCGTAAAGCTTGAACTTGGTGATGATCTCCAGGAGCCTTGTGGTCCCCATGATCCGCTGATTGATCGACTGCAGGCGCTGATCCGCAAAGGTAGTGACCGCGGTGTTGACGTATTCCCGGGGGACCTCCTGCTCTTCGATCAGTATGGTCGCGGTGGAACGGTATGTCGGTGGCCAGCAGAAGGCGACAATCGCGGCGATGATAAAAACGGCGCCCGCCGGGACTATAATGCTCCACCTGCGCCGTTTCAGAATATCGAGAAAATCCTGTGCCGTTTTTACTTCAATTTCCATATCCGCCTCGTTGTACAGGGTTTACAAAAAAAACAGATGGCGCATAACAAGTCGCACCATAAAGGTATTCTGGTTCGCCCGCGTCCCGAACTGAGCATAATCCGTGGCCACGCGGTGATAATTCGCCTCCAGCGCCAGATCTTTGTTCAAGTCATAGTGGAGCTTGCAGTTGAGTTCCAGGGTCTTTTCATCGATCGGCAGAACGGAAAACTGGTCCCGGTTCGACTTGTTCCAGAAGTATCCGAAGTCAACGGCGCCGGAAAGCTCCTGGGTGAATCTGTTCCCCAGGGTGACGGAGCCGCCGGTCCTTTCCGTGGAGCCGGTCCTGCCGGCGGCCAGGCTTATATCGTGGTTGAAAGAGACGGCGCCGTTCAATTTTTCCCCGCTGTAGATGAAGGAAAGGTTTCCGACCCATCCCCCCTCTCCGTTCGAACTTTTACTGGATCCCCCCGAGAACAGATCGGTGCTGGTATAGCGTCCTCCGGCTTTCAGGGAGAGGCTCCAGAGTTCTCTCAATCTATACGACAGTCCCAATGTCGCGGAATAGTTGTCCACCTGCGAAACGTCGGTCAATTGGCGGTTAAAGGTAAATGCATTCTCCAGGCTGGCTTGCGGAGTCAGCGTGTAGCTCAGCCCGGCCGCTGCCTGGTGTTGCCTGCTGCCGAGAAGATTTGCACGGTCATATTCCTGCTGGCTGTAGCCGTAGGAAAGAGAGACCTTGCTCTTTTCCGTGGCCATGTAACTCACGCCCGCCTGGTAGTTTTGCACCCTGCTCTCCGAATTGATCGACAAACCGGTAGCCGGGTCAATCTGGTCCGGCCGGGAGTCCCGTGTATAGGAGGCCCCCGCGGAGATGGCAAGACGCTCGTTGATCTGGAAGCCGACCGCACCGTTGCCGAAGTAGTCGACGGCGTCGTTCCCGGAGTGGCGGGCGTAATTGAGCCAGTTGATCCCCCCCGACAGGCTGGTGTCGCGCCGTTCCGTTCTGCTGGTTAGTTCCAGGGTCGGAGTCAGGGTCGTTATGAAATCGTCAACCCTGTTGCCGTTCGCCAGAAAGATGTTGTCGTTGTACTCTTCCTTGGCCGCCAGGCTCGGGGTCAGCTTCAGCTCCTTACCCATGACCTGCGCCGGCGCCGCTGCCAGCAATAGGAGGGCGAGTATTGCCCCTTTGAAATGTTGGCGGTCAGGGAACAATTATGACATCTCCGCGCTTGAGATCTATATTCGTCTCAAGATGCCTTCCCTCCGAAACATCATCGTAATCGAAGTTAAACACGACGGTTTTGCCGGCCTCCTGGCGGAATATCTTTATCTTCCCCTTGTCGGCGAAGGGATTCAAGCCGCCGACCATGGCGAGGGCCTGCAACACATTGGTATTTGCAAGGAGCATCTGTCTGCCGGGCACGTTTACCCTGCCGATGACAAAGATGATCATGCTGTTTGACTGCTTCACCTCGACCGTCATCCCGGTGTCGGAAACGTAGCGTGCCAGTCTCTTCTCCAGCTCCTGTTTCAGCTGGCTGACCGTTTTCCCTCCGGCCACAACCTCGCCGATCAGGGGGAAATTTATCTTGCCGTCCGGCAGCACGACGACTGTCCTCGTCAGGTTCTCGTCCCGCCAGACCGAAATGCCGATCTGATCACCCGGGCCGATTATGTAATCAGCGTCCACCCCAATCCCGCTCGTTGCGGATTGTACGGTCTCACCCGGATTCGGATCGGCGCCTAAACCGAGCTTGTACATAATGTTCTTCAACCAGGGCTTGTCCGCAGCAGGCAGAGCCGGCACGGCCTGAGGGGCCGCGGATTGTACGGTCTCACCCGAATTCGGATCGGCGCCGAAACCGAGCTTGCGCATAATGTTTTTCCACCAGGAATTATCCGCAGCTAACGGAGCAGGTGCGGCCTGAGGGGCCGCGGATTGGGACACCTCGGTTTCCTTGCGGGTAGCGGAATCGGCAAGGGGTGGAGCAGGCGCGGCCTGTGGAGCCTCAGCCGGTGGAATAACCGTTTCCTTCTCCGGAACGGGTTCTGCCGTGGCAGCGGGGTGTTCCCCGGTAACCGGTTCAGCCGGCTCGTCCTCCGGCGGCAATGTCATTTCTATCCCGGACTTTTCCGCGGAACCACCGGTCATCTCCCCGGATACCCGGAAAGGAACGACGGCTGATGCTCCAAGTAAAAGCAGACATACGGCGATCATTCTCAGTTTCATAACTTCCCCTGCAGTTTTCTTCAAAATTCAAACACGTTATCCGGCCTCAAATGAATATCTATTCGGCCGTCTGTTTCATCGCCAGAAGATAACACCTGATGGTTACAGTCATGTGCCGGTACGATGAAAAATTCATGAATCCGACAACTATTCAGGCCGATAGAGTGACGTTTCCTTCAGCCTTCAGCCTCAAAACCTGATCCCGCTATATCTTGGCGAGGGTCCGGACAGCTTCTTCCCTCCCGGCGAACTCGTCCTTTCTGGCAAGGGACTTGCTAAGGCTCTGTTTCGCCTCCGGAAGCCGTCCCGCCTTGTACAGCGCCATGCCGAGGTGGTAGTTGACGACGGCGGCCTCGGGCGCCTTTGCCTGGACCCTGCTCAACAACTCAACCGCCTTGGCCGCATCCCCCTTCCTGTAGTTGAGCCATCCCAGGGTATCCTGCACGGTCAGCTCTTGAGGATTCAAGGAGCGGGCCTTCTCGGCAAGGGCTATGGCCCGCTCCAGGTCCCTCCCTGATTTCGCCGCCTCACCCAAAAGGAATGCCAGGTCGTTGGCAACCCGCCATGACTGGGGATTGAGCTTAACCGCATGTTCATATTCGCCAATCGCGCGGTCCATTTTCTTCTGCTTGACATAAAGCTCGCCCATCTTGACAAAACCGATCGGGACATTCGGGGCCTTCCGCTTGACCTCGCCATACTCCTTCTCGGCCCGCCCGGCGTCACCAGCGGCGATAAAAAAATCTCCCAACTGGACGCGGGCCTCCAGGTCGGACGGGTTCTTCTCCAGGATCTTGGCAAGGGCATCCTCGCCGCTCTGGAAATCCTTCTGGATCGCGTAATAGCGGGCAAAGGCGAGCTGCACCTCTCTGGAGTTGGGATCTATCTTCTGCGCATTCTTCAGGTTATCCAGCACGAGGTTCATCTCCCTGTTGATCAGATGGGCTTCGGCAAGGCGGATGTAACCCTGGATGAACTGGGGGTTCTCGCTCACCACGGTGCCAAACTCCACTACCGCCTTTCCCCCCTCCCTTTTCAGGAGATGGATGTTCCCTTTCATGAAGTGCGCGTCCACGTTCTTCGGGCTCTCTTTGATGACCTCGTCCACGTATTTCCCGGCCTGATCGATCTCGCCACGCGAAAGAAAGATCCTGGCCAGGGCGTTCTTTGCCTGGATCACGCCGGGATTGCCGCTTTTCTCCAGGTCCAGGCACTCCTTCAGCGCCGCAATACCCTGTTCCACCCGGTTCGTGTTCAGGTAGAGTTCGCTCAGGGCAAAGCGGAGGGGGAAGCTCTTGCCGTTCTTGGCAATCCCCTCCTTAAGCTCCCTTTCCGCGTCGGCCAGCCGGTTATGGGCGATATAGAAACCGGCGACCTGCTTGCGGTGCTCCTCGCTGGCCGGATCAGCGGCAATCAGCCGGGTCAGAATGTCAATCGCTTCCCGCTCCTTGCCTGTTGCCCAGTAGAGTCCGGCCAGGTTCAGCTTGTGGCCGGCATTGGCCGGCTCGATTTCGCTTACCTTCTGCAGGAGGGCGGCCGCTTCGTCGATCCGTTTTTCCCGGGCGCAGATCTCCGCCAGGGTCAGATTCAGGGCCACTGATCGGGGATTGGCCTCAATCCCCCGGCGGACCGCGCTTTCGCTCCCCTTAGCATCGCCGGAACCGGCCGCGGCTGTGGCCAGCAGGAGAAAGACATCGGGAGTCTTGATCCCCTGGCCGATCAGTCCCTCCAGATACGGTCGCGCCTTGTCGAAATCCTTCGTGGCCACCATGACCGCCCCCTTCAATTGAAGGGCATCCGCATTTTTCGGGTCCTGGCGCAGGAGCAGTTCCGCCTTTTCCATTGCCTTACCGGTCTCCCTGACACCGAGGAGAATCTTGCCGAGCTGGTACTGGGCGTTCCGGTTGTTGGGATCCAGTTCCACCGCCTTGCCGAAGCTTCCGTATGCGGCCTTGATATCCCCCTCTTTCAGGGCGATCATCCCGAGCATCCGGAAGGCATCGGCGAACTTGGGGTCGATCTGGACCGCGTTCTTGAACTCAAGCTTTGCCTTGACCAGTTCTCCCTTCCCATAGAGATCCTTCCCTTTGCCGAAGAATTTCATCTTTTTCGCCTCCGGTCCGCTGCATGAGATGAGTAGCATGATTCCCATGACCGCAAGCATCCATTTTACCTGACGTAGTTTCAGCATATTCTTACCTCCCAATAAAAATCGATTGATCGCTTTCACAGATGAAAAAATCCAAAAATCCTATTCCACACGGATTTAACGGATAGTACGGTTAAAGGCGGATCTGAAACCTATCATCACAGGTTTGCTTTTATCCGATCTTATCCGTCATATCCGTGCCTGCGCGCTGAAGCGCTTCGGCGCGCAAGCGTGTTATCCGTGTGATGATTTTGATGTTTCATGGCGTATTCTATTTCAGTTTGAGCTTTCATTTTACCGCCAGCAGCAAAAGCGACGCCATTGTCGCCACAGCCACCCGGTTGTATTTTCCCCTCAACTCCGCCAGCAGCACCTCGTAACTGAAATAGAGCAGTATGATCTTGGCGGCCATGAGCCCCAGCTGGTACTCCTGGATCTTCTGATCGGGCATATTCGGCACCACCAGGGCGAGGATGATGATGAGAAAGTCCATGGGGGAGCTGTGAAACCCCTTCAGCCGCCGGGAGAACTTCGAGATCAGAATGATGAGGACGGCGAAGATCCCGAATGAAAGGTTGTAGAAGCGCGCCAAAGGGGCACCCATCATGCCGGAGAGCCTGTCGTCGCTCAGGTAGACGGCAAACGGGACCAGGATATAGAGGACGAACCTCAGGCACAACTCCATGCTCTCCCTGCGTAAAAGCCAGGTAAGCAGGATTAGGCAGGCCGAGAGGGCGCAGACGAGCGAAATATACTTATGGGGGCTTTCCGCGACCAGGCAGGTAATGAAGAGGAGGAGCGGAATGCCGAACTCGAAAATCCGGAAGGAAGGCTTGATTATTGTTCCTTCTCTCTTTAATAGCCTGAGTCGCCCGGAAATCTTGAGGTCGAGGAAGTCGAATCGCCTCACCTTCCGCTCCGTCCTGGCGGCAAAGGAAAAGCCGATCAGGATCAGGGTGGAGAAAAGCAGGTATCCCGCCAGGAGAAGCCAGTCGGAGTAAAAGCGCAGGCTAACCGCCGCGATAAGGAGGACGGTCTGAAAGATGTAGATGATGAGGACCGACTCGGGGTGAAGAAATCCGAACTCCATCAGGTTGTGATGAAAATGGTTCTTGTCTGCGGAAAAGGGAGAGCGCCCCCTGGCTATCCTTATGACCATCACCGTGAGGGTGTCCAGCACCGGAAATCCCAGCAGGATCAGCGGCAGTACCGGGCTCAGGGCCGTGGGATGACCCTGGGTGAGGGAAAGGGAGAGAATGATCGCCGAGAATCCGAGGAACTGGCTTCCGGCATCCCCCATGAAGATCGAGGCGGGGTGGGTATTGAAGCGGAGGAAGCCGAAGATCACCCCGCACAGGGAAAGCGCGATGAGGCCGATGATAATGTTGTCATCCAGGTATGCCAGGTAGCCGATGCCTGCGAAGATGAGGAGACATATCCCTCCGGCAAGTCCGTCCAGTCCGTCGGCCAGATTGATGGCATTGGTCACTCCCACTATGGCCAGGACGGTCAGGGGGATGGCCGCCCACTCAGGCAGCAGGAAATTGTCCGGGGCCAGCATCCCCAGGTTCTGGATCTTGACCCCCCCGTAGAGGATGGCGATTAGGGCCGCAGCGATCTGGCCGGCAAACTTTATCCCCGGGGAGAGCTCGCGGAAATCGTCGATGGCCCCGAACAGCACGAGCAGGCATCCCCCCGCCAGATAAGCCTGGACAAATCTGTCCCCATAATTCCAGTAAATGATCGGGATGAAGGCCCCCAGGGCCATGGCGATACCCCCCACGCGGGGAATCGGCCACTGGTGAACCTTCCTTTCATTGGGGATATCGACCAGCTGATAACGCATCGCCAGGGTGCTGAAGAGCGGAACAAGGACGATGGTGATAAGAACCGCGAGAAGCAGTGTCGATAAAAAAATCATAAAACCCTTAACGGAAGAAACTTTTTGTAAACGGCAAATCCCGGCATCAAATCACATACGGACTATCCAAAACCTGTGAAACCCAAAAGCGAAAAAGAATTCACACGGATCGTACGGATCAAACGGATAATGGCGGATTTAAACCTCTAAACAGCTTTGAATTTATCAGATTTTATCCGTAACATCCGTGCCTGCGCGCTGAAGCGCTTCGGCGCGCAAGCGTGTTATCCGTGTGCCTATTTTGACTTCATTCTTCATCTTAAAGTCATTGGTTACTGATTTCTTGTCTTCAGCCTTCAGCCTGTCCTACTTTGGCAGGAATGTAGCCAGCACCGGGGTCATTTCCCGGGTAAATCCCTGGAGGCGCGTATCGGCGTCAGCCAACTGTTCCGACTCGTAGACTGGAGTGATGACCCTGACCAGGGCGCCGTCGGTTCTGCGGCTGGTCAGGGCATTCCAGAAGGTATACAGCTTCAGTTGAAAAAGGTTGGTGACGATCCTCCCGCGCTGGGGAAACCAGTAATAGGTCAATTCCCTGACCCCCCCCTTCTGCATATAGGCGCGGTTCACCCGCATGCCCCCGGCGCCGTTTTTGAGAGGGAAGGTCACATCTCCCGACTCTTCAAAAACCCAGCCGCCGCCGGGAAGGCATGAGGCAGGTGAATGAATGGAACCGCCTTTGGTCTGGCTGCCGAAATAGGCGGTGTAGAAGCTCACCATCTTCCCCTGCGGGTCCTTATAATCGACCATCACGTAATCATCGAATTTGAGCGCATCGAGATACTCTTTTTCCATGATCGTCCTTACCCCCTGCCAGTTGGACATCCGCAGGGGAAACTGGTCGAACGGCCTGGATGACGGGACCTTCTCGCGAAAATCAACGCCGTGCGCCAGGAGGATAGAGACCACGAGTAAAATTGCCGAAACGATAAACTGGGCCGGCAAAAATCGATGCCTTGCGGAAACGGCCCGGGGAGCTGCGGGCTCGGGTTGAGCGGCTTTTTCAGAGAGCCGGTTCGCGGCGGCCCGCATTTCTTCGGATACGGAGGAGGGGAAGATTTTATTCAATATCAGCATCTCCAGCAGAAGCAGCCCCAGGCTGCACATGAAGATGAACCAGCCGGAAAAGTCGTGGAAAAGTCCCTCTGCCGCCGCTGGCCCCCAGAACTGGTAGAGAATGCCTACGGAAGCGATGCGCAGGCCGTTGGTGACAACTGAGATGGGAATGGCGGAAACGACGAGCAACACCTTTTTCCAGAGCGCCGCCTTGTAATAGTAGGCCAAAAGCAGGCCCATAATTATCAGCGGGAAAAAATAACGGAGACCGCTGCAGGCGTCCACCACCTGAAGCCTGGTGAATCCCAGATCGATGACATTCCCTTCCCGGTAAGCGGCCAATCCGCACCATTGCATTAAGACTACCCCCAGCTTTGAGGAGATAAGCTTGAGTTCGAGGGTGAGGTTATTGGTTATGAACCTGGGAAAAGGGAACATGGGGATCAGGAAACAGAAAGGGATCGCGGCGATTTTCAGCTTGTTCCATCCCGTGTATGTCCAGGCAATCCCGATCAGCACAAACCAGGAGCCGATGTAGATGGTATAGAATTCCCCTCCCAGCTCGCCCAGCCAGTAGAGGGCTATGCCGAGCACGAGCGGGACAAGCCCGCCCCAGGAGGGCACGGCCGGAACCGAGCGCAACGCCGTCCGCTTCTCCCAGAGCAGATAAAGGAAGATCAGCGGCACGAACAAGCAATAGTTGTAGTCCTCCCCCTGCCATTCAACAAACAGATGCTGATAGGCGGAATAGAAGAGTAGTGTGAAGAGGAACAGGCACCCTGCTCCATAGACCAACGCCTGCACGAGATTCCTCCCGTGCCGTCCGGCGTTTTCTTCATTCATTTCCGATGCATTGAATCCAGTCAATTAGGCTCCCTTTATCTTATCCCGAGTTGCAATCGAAATGTTTGTGGAAGGAGAAGAGCGAAAATGGGATAGGTCATTTCGGAGTGTAGAGGATAACTTTAAATTGTTGATGTGATGTTACAAAAAGGCAAATTTTAGGACAATTCAGGCCTTGACGAGATTGCGGTGACATCTACAGGAAGGAAACCAAACGTATGCAATCATCCCGACTTGCAACCAAAATGAGTACTACCACCTGCTCTTATATTGAACGGTTCCTGATCGTTTCCCCAGTTGCCGCGTCAAACGATCCATGACCATATATTATCTCTTTCACCAGATCGCGGTATTCTTCTACGATTTTCTCCCGGGGGAATTTCCCCCTTGCTGCGGTGCTTGCCTTACACCCCATATTTATTAATCTTTCCTTATCCGACATCGCCTCAAGGATTGTCCTGACGAGATGCTCCGGCTTGCAGGGAGGCGTTACCCAGCCTATTGCTTCCTCCCGCACCAGCATCGCCACTTCGGACTCCTCCCCGGTGACGGCGATGATCGGCTTGCCTGCCGCCATGATATTATATGTTCTGCTCGGCACGCCGGCGCCCGTTACTCCGGGTAACAGCGAAATCAGCGAAATATCGCAGGCGTTGAGAAAATCGGCCTGATCATCCCGGGGACGCTGATCCAGCAGCGTAACATTTTTGAGCCCCCTTTTTACCGCTTCCTGCTCCATCCACTTCCTCCTGGCGCCTCCGCCAATGAAAAGAAAATGAATCCTGCCATCATGCTTCAGCATGGTAACGGCTTCGAAGAGGCATTCGATAGCCTGGGCTCTCCCCATATTCCCGACACACGAAACGACAAACTTCTTTTGCAGACCCAGTTCCCGCACCAGTGCCGTATCCTCTTTGGGAAGGGGGAAAACCGTATCGGAATCCGCCCAGCTGCGGATTATCCGCACGGGTTCGCCCCGGCCGCCCATCTTCTTTTCGGCCAGGGCCTTCATGTCCCGCCCCAGGACGACAATCCGGTCGGCGCTCCTGTACAGCATTCCGGTGACAAACCTGAGTATGCCGTTGAGAAGAGACCGCTCTCCTATCATCCCGGTAGCGATGAGTATTTCCGGGTAAACATCTTCAATACGCAGAACGCATTCGGCTTTCTTCAGGGAGCAGACAAGCCGGGCTATGAAGGGGGTCGAGGGAGGGCTGGTCACGGCAAAGACGATGTCCCCTTTATTTACTCTCGTCAGAGCCTTCAGCAGTATGGACGCGCTGTAGGTGATGATATTGACAAGCCTCAGGAAGAAAATGTCCTTGTTGAGTGTCGTACCCATGCAGCGTTCCACGACAACGCCGTTTCGCACCTCTTTCCGCGCAACCTGTTTGCCGCGGGCCGTAACGGTCGGAGAGCTGCAAAGAACGCCCACTTTGAATTTTCCGGCCAATCCTTCCGCCAGACCGGTCGTATAGAAGGCCGTCCCCTGTTCATCGGGATAGTACACCTCCGAAATAAACCAGATGGTCGGCCCGGAGATCATGGCGCGTCCTGTTTGCGCCATACGGTTCGATTCACATAATCCGTATAGCTTACTATGATCCTCACCACCTTATCCGAAACATTCGTCATGGAGTAGTCCTGAACTCGCCGCAGCAGACGCTCTTCGCCGGCCGGCTGGTCCGCCAGGAGCGCCAATCCCTGTTGCACCCTGTCGAGTTCCAGGCCGGTCATCATCACGCTCCCCTCCTCCATCCCTTCCGGCCTTTCATGGGCCTCGCGGATATTCAGCGCCGGAAAGTTGAGAATGGACGACTCTTCGGTAATGGTGCCGCTGTCGGAGAGCACGGCCAGGGCATGCTGCTGGAGATGGATGTAATCGGAAAATCCCAGGGGCTTCAGGAGTTCGACAGATCCATGCAGAGTCACTCCGACGGCCTCAATCCGCTTCCGGGTGCGGGGATGGGTGGAGACGATGACCCGTTTCCCATGGGTAACGGCAAGGTCGTTCAGGATGGCGGTCAGCTTGCCGAAATTCCGGTCGTCATCGATGTTTTCCTCGCGGTGGGCGCTCACCACGAAATAATCTCTCCGGCTTAATCCGAGCCGTTCCAGCAGATCGGACCGTTCGATCTTCTCCCGGTAGTGGGAGAGGACCTCGAACATGGGGCTCCCGGTCTTGATTATCCGATCCGGAGGCAACCCCTCCCTGAGCAGGTAATCGCGGGCGATATCGCTGTAGGTCAGGTTGATGTCGCTTATATGATCGACGATTTTCCGGTTGGTCTCCTCGGGCACCCGCTGGTCGAAACAGCGGTTCCCCGCCTCCATGTGGAAGATCGGTATCTTCCGCCGTTTGGCCGGTATGGCCGCCAGGCAGCTGTTAGTATCGCCCAGGATGAGGAGCGCCTCCGGTTTTTCATCGGCAAGGAGCGGGTCCATTTTAATGATTATCCGGCCGATCGTTTCCGCTGCATTGGCGCCGGCCGCCTCCAGGAAATAATCGGGCTTCCTGATGCCGAGATCTTCGAAGAATATTTCATTCAGTTCGTAGTCGTAATTCTGGCCCGTGTGTACCAGAAGATGGTCGGCATACAGGTCCAGCTTGGCAATGACCCGGGAGAGGCGGATAATCTCGGGCCTGGTTCCGACTACGGTCATAACCTTAATTTTTTTCATTTTGCACCTCACAAAAATAGGTGTCCGGCTTTTCCTGGTCGAAAACCTGGTTGGCCCAGAAAATGACGATTATCTCCGCATCCGAAAGATTTTCGATATGATGGGTGTAACCGGGAGGGATGTCAACCACTTCCCACCTTGACCCGGACACCTTATACTCGATAACCTCTTCCGAGAAAAGATGACGAAAGCGTATTACCGCTTCTCCCTGCAGGACGCAGAATTTCTCCACCTTCGTGTCATGGTAGTGATTGCCGCGCGTTATTCCGCCATGGCTCCGGGAAACGAACATCTGACCGAATTGCGCCGACTTGATCAGTTCCGCCAGTGCGCCGCGATTGTCTGACTTTATCTCCAGGGAGTACGAAAAATCGGTCGTCTCCAGAAAGGAGAGATAGGTGGCATGCAGCTTCATCGTCAGATCGTCGGAGAGGTCCGGGATTTCAAGGGTGGCGCGGATGTCCCGGAACCGGTAGATTCTCTCCGCCAGTTCCGCCAGGGTGATCCGGTAGGTGGGTCCCAAACCGAGGCAGGCGGCAGACGCCTCTCTTTTCCTGGCAAGAACAGCGATAAACTCTGCGACAACGTCGTCGATATAGACCAGCTCCACCACGTTGGCCGGGTCGGAAAAAGTGATCTCCAGGCCGTGGGCGATGTTGTGGCAGAAGGTGGAGACCACCGAATTGTAGTTCGGCCGCGACCATTTGCCGAAGACGTTGGTCAGACGGTAGATATGGACAGGCGCGCCGCTCATGCCGGCGTATTCGAACAGGATATCCTCCGCCCCCTTCTTGCTCCGGCCGTAAGGATTGTCCGACTCCGCCTGGGTGGATGACGACATGACTATGGCCGGGGTCCGGCCATGCCGGTCAAGGATGGAGATGATGGATTGCGTCAGCCCGGTATTCCCCTCGGCAAACTCCGCGACATTCCGCGGCCGGTTTACCCCTGCCAGATGGTAAATGATGTCCGCCTTGGCTAGTTGCGCTTCGAGGAGTTGCGGATCATCGTCGGCGTCAAAACAGAGCACTTCGACACCC
>JBGPID010000017.1:0-18106 GCA_041484725.1 Geobacteraceae bacterium
CCTTTAAAAAGCTGGCCCAGACCGGGGAAGACAAATGCGGAAAGAAGCGCTTCTTTGGCATGGATTTTCATTGCTTGACCCCTGAAAATAATATGCGGCGGCAACAGAATTGCTCCGTATTTATTAACCCATAAACGCCTTCAGAAGATTTGTCAAGGGATAGAAAACGGTTCGGCCATAATCCTGCTGTCAGCCATGCGTAACGGCTTATTTCCCTGATAGTTGACAGTATGGCGGAAAGCGGATAGTATCCGCATAGTTCTTTATAAACAACACCGGAATTTAAGCGCAAACCGCGTAGGCTCGTCGAACGCTCATCAACATGGAATGATTATGCCTGTGGCGCTTGCTCCTCGCCGCCTTGTTGTCATTTACATTCAGACGTTGTCTGTAAGGAGTGAGGAATTTAGCTTTGAAGACAAAAACCTTTTTCACATGCCAGAACTGCGGTTACCAGTCGGCAAAATGGCTGGGGAAATGCCCTGACTGCAACTCCTGGAACACCCTGACGGAGGAGATAGCGCTGAAAACCGGAGCGGCAACAGCAGCGGCCTTTCCGGAAACCACCCCTCTGCGGATCAATGAGGTTGCCAATGACGCGGAAAAGCGTATATCCTGCGGTATTTCCGAGTTTGATCGCGTTCTCGGCGGCGGGCTCGTCGCCGGTTCGCTCGTCCTGATCGGCGGCGACCCGGGGATCGGCAAATCGACATTGCTGCTCCAGGCGACAAACCATCTGGCGAAAACCGTGGGGAGCGTTCTCTATGTGTCGGGCGAGGAATCGGCGCAACAGATAAGACTGCGCGGCTCCAGGATGGGGGTAGACGCCGGGGAGCTTTTTATCCTGACCGAAACGTCACTGGAGAAAATCGTCACCCATGTCCATCGCCTGAAGCCGAAAGCGCTGGTAATCGATTCCATTCAGACGATGTTTACCTCAGCTCTCGAGTCGGCGCCGGGGAGCGTCAGCCAGGTTCGCGAAACGGCCGGCCGCTTTATGATGCTGGCCAAGGGAAGCGGCACCCCGGTCTTTCTTGTCGGGCATGTGACCAAAGACGGTTCTATCGCCGGTCCGCGCGTGCTGGAACATATGGTAGATACGGTCCTCTATTTCGAAGGGGACGCAGGCCATCCCTTCAGGATTCTCAGGGCCGTGAAGAACCGCTTCGGCTCCACCAATGAGATCGGGGTTTTCGAGATGAAAGAGGGGGGGTTGTGCGAAGTGAAGAACCCCTCCGAGCTGTTTCTTTCGGAGCGTCCCCTGGGGGTTTCCGGTTCAGTGGTGGTGGCGACCCTGGAAGGAAGCCGGCCGCTTCTGGTCGAGCTGCAGGCGCTGGTCAGCACGTCCCCTCTGGGGATGCCCAGGCGGACGACCATAGGCGTTGATCATAACCGTCTGGCCCTGTTGGTAGCCGTGTTAGAGAAAAAAGTAGGCCTTAATCTGGCAGGTCACGATATTTTCCTGAATGTCGCCGGAGGGGTGAAGCTCAATGAACCGGCAGCCGACCTGGGAATGGTGGTCGCCGTGGCTTCCAGTCATCTGGACAAGACCATTGATCCGCAGACCCTTCTCCTGGGAGAGGTGGGGCTGGCGGGTGAAGTAAGGGGGATAACCCAACCGGAAATGCGCGTCAGGGAAGCGGCAAAGCTCGGCTTCAGCCGCTGTCTCCTCCCTGCCGGGAACCTCAAGCAGGTAAAAGTCAAGGGGATGGAACTGATTGCAGTCAAGTCGGTAGAGGAGGCCCTGGAGCATCTCATGTAAATGAACCATCAGCAGATTCCGAGAGATTTTTCTTTACTTAACGGGCAAATTTTCCTATTATAATAAAGTTTTATCGCGGCAGGGGGATGCTTATGGATAAGGAAACACAGGAATATTTCAGGGGTATTTTACAGGAAGAGATGAGGGTGCTTCTTGAAGAAGCCGGCAAAACCGTGTCGGAAATGACGGCGGACAATACCAACTTTCCCGATCCGAATGACCGGGCTACCCAGGAATCCGACCGGACTTTCGAGTTGCGCATCCGCGACCGGGAGCGCAAGCTTATCAACAAGATCAAAGAGGCTTTGGAAAGAATCGATGACGGTACCTTCGGCATCTGCGAAATGTGCGAAGAAGACATCAGCGCGGCGAGGCTGAAGGCCCGACCGGTGACGACTCTCTGCATAGACTGTAAAATTGAGCAAGAGAAAAAAGAAAAGCTTCGCTGACCACCTGATCCGTTAATTAAGGATTCCGTCCCGTCACAAACAGAGGAATTCCGGAAATTTTATGGCTGGTTGGAGCGATCAACCATGTGCATATTGCAATGCCGAATGACGGCGCTCACCCCAGTTCCTTCCTTGCTGAACCCAGGATTTCCCATTTACGCTAACCAAAGTTCGCCGTTTTTCCGTCCGTATCCCGGAAATGACCACCATGACCCCATACACGGGGCTGCGCGGTTTTTTGAATAACCGTCATATGCACCGTTAGATTTATGCGTGACCGCTAGAAGTGATGAAAAACCCGGGAACTGAAGTATTCCGGCATAAGTATGCTAAAATGAGAGGAACCGGATACTGAACATGCCAACTCTTCTGCAGGAAAGTGCCGATAAGGCAAAGGGGCCTGGCGCATGAGCCAACGATCCGCCGCAACGGAACTGAAAAAGCTCAATGAGCGGGTGAATGAGCTGACCGCAGCCAATGGAAAACTGCGGACGGAGATTGCAGCATGTCGTAAATCCGAGATGGCCGTGCTGCAGAGTGAGCAATGGCTTCTGGCGCTTGTCAACAAGGTTCCGGTCGGTATTTTTGCTGCAGAGGCAAACGGCGACTTCCTGTTTGTCAATGAGCGCTGGAGCGAAATCGCCGGGATGCCCCCGGCGCAGGCCGTCGGCAAGGGGTGGATCAATGCCGTTCCCCCGAATGACCGCGACACTGTCTTCACCGCATGGCAGACCGCTGCCGGGGGAAAACGTGAATTCTCCTATGAGTTCTGTTTCCGGGCTTCAGCGGGGAAAACCACCTGGGTCTTTTGCCGCGCCCAGGCGAACCTGAGCGATGCCGGTCTGATTGAGGGGTATTTCGGGACGATTATCGATATAACGGAACGGAAGGGATACGAAGAGGAGATCCGCAAACTGAATGCCGAACTTGAGGAACGCGTAGCCCGGCGGACCATGCAACTGAGCGCCATGAGCGAGGAAAACGATAAGAAGTTCAAAGAGATCTCCCTTCTCTACCGGTTCAGCAATACCATCCTTTCCACCATCAAGCTCAACAATCTGATCCATCTGATCCTTACTGCGCTCACCGGCGGAGAAAACCCCTGCTTTGACCGGGCCATGCTTTATCTGCTCAACGAGCGGGCCGGGGTCATGCAGGGAATGCTTGGAGTTACCCGGGAAACCTCCCACAGCACGGTGGCGGAGGGGGGGGATAACCTGGCCGGTCGCTGGGACCTGGCAGAAGAAGAGATGATCCTGCAGCGGGATTCCGAATTCAGCCGTAAAGTCAGGGCAAGCAGGCTGGAACTGAACAGGCGGGAGAACGTTTCTTCCAGGTCGGTACTGGAAAAGAGGATGATTTTTGTTCCTGATGCCGCCAAAGAGGAACAAGTAGATCGAGATATCATAAGGGAATTCGACATCAAATCTTTTGCAACTGTGCCCCTTATGGCCAAGGAACAGGTCGTCGGGGTGGTGGTGGTGGATAACGGAGTGTCGGGGAGGCCCATCAGCGCGGAGGATCTCCGCTTATTACAGCTATTCATCAATCAGTCAGGCATGGCTATCGAGAATTCCATGCTCTACAACCGGATAGAGGATGCCCATCGGAGCCTGCAGGAAGCACAGGAAAGGCTCATTCAGGGCGAACGGCTGGCAACCATCGGGGAAATGGCCGCGGGCATAGCCCATGAACTGAAAAACCCGCTCGTTTCCATAGGGGGGTTTGCCAGACGTTTGGGGAAAAAGCTTCCATCTGGTTCCACTGAATGGGAATATGCAGAGACGATAGTCCGCGAGGTAAAGCGGCTGGAAAAATTGCTCATGGAGATTCTCGCGTTTTCAAAGAAATCAACGATCTCCCATGACCATTGCGATATCAAGGATATTATCGAGGATGCCTTGACTATTGTTGCTCCGACGCTGGAGGAAAGCCGGATCAAGGTAAACAAACATTATCCGCGCAAAAAGGTTGCTTTTCTCGGAGATAGTGAGCAATTGAAGCAGGTATTTCTCAACCTGTTTTTGAATGCGCAGGAGGCGATGAAGAGCGGTGGGAAACTGGAGATAACCGTCTCAGAAACCCGGATTGACGGCATTAAGGCCGCGTCAGTAACGGTTGCCGACACCGGTGGTGGCATTCAACCGGAGGTCCTCCATAATATATTCAATCCATTCTATACGACCAAAGAAACGGGAACCGGACTGGGGCTTCCCATAGCCAACCGGATTGTCACGAATCATGGCGGCAAGATCCGTGTTAATAATCATACGGGAACTGGAGTCGAGTTTACCGTAACCATCCCCATGGAAGGGTGATATTTCCCTTTCCAAGCGCCCAAGTTTCCTGTATATATAGCATGCTGTTATTGTTTATGCAGATTACCGCCTGTGATTTTGCGCGGACCAGGGGGATGTAGCTCAGCTGGGAGAGCGATGCGTTCGCAACGCATAGGTCGACGGTTCGATCCCGTTCATCTCCACCAACTAAAACAAGGGGCTACATGATTAGATGAGGTCATGCAGCCCCTTTTGTTTTATCCGGAATTCCGTTTTCTCCCTTCTGTCTCCACGTTCTCAAAAACCAGATGATATAATAACCGGGTGCCGGTCGAACGGCAACGGGGTCCATCTACTGCCATTTCATCAATTTCTCCGACAACTTCCCCGCTCCCTGATCCGGCGTATACAACGGCATCTCTTCGTCGTGGCGCAATCCCTGCCGATATGGGTAACCAGATCGTGGGGAGAGGAACGGACAATGGAAAAGGGCATCGTCGATATTCACTGCCACACCGCGGGCATCGGCGCCGGTGGGAGCGGCTGCTTCGTTTCGCCAGCCTTGCGCCGGAGCTGGAGATACCGCTTCTTTCTTGCCGCCTTCGGTGTTACCCAGCAAGAGCTGGAGCGCTGCGGCGACAGCCTGGTCATGCAGCGCCTATCCGAGCGGCTGGCGGAGTCCCGCTTCGTCTCCGCCGCCGTGGTGCTCGCCATGGACGGCATAATCGGGGAGGACGGCCGGATCGACAGGGAGCGGACCGAGCTGTATATCCCCAACGACTATCTGGCGCGGGAGTGCCGCAAGTACGACAACCTCCTCTTCGGGGCCAGCATCAATCCCTTTCGCGGCGACGCCCTGGAGCGGCTCGACCGGGCCGTGGAGGAGGGGGCGGCGCTGGTCAAGTGGCTTCCGTCGATCCAGTTGATCAATCCGGCCGACAGCCGAATCACGCCGTTCTACAACCGCCTGCGGGAGCTCGGTCTCCCTCTTCTCACCCATACGGGGTACGAAGAGTCCTTCACCTGGGCGCGGAACGAACTTGCCGATCCGGAGCTGCTCCGTCTCCCCCTGGAACTTGGGGTGACGGTGATAGCCGCCCATGCCGCCAGCAACGGCCGCACCTTCGGCGAACGGAATTTCGACCGATTCCTCCGCCTTTGCGACCGCTTCCCCAACCTCTACGCCGACATCTCGGCGCTGACCCAGGCGAACCGGCTCGGCCAGCTGCAGCGCCTGCTTCGCCAGCGGAAGCTCTTGGGCCGCCTCCTCTACGGTACGGATATGCCCATTATCAAAACCGGCGTCACCTCTCCCTGGTTCCACTCCTACCGCTTATCGCCCGGTACGGTGCGGCGGATTGCTGCCATTACCAACCCCTGGGACCGGGATGTGGAACTGAAGCTGGCCCTGGGGATGCCGGAAGAGATATTTGCCGACAACATGAGGTTATTCGGGGTGAAATTCAAAAGTTCCGGATAAGAGCGCACAGTCGCGGTTTCTGGTGCCACTTTATCTCAATATCTAAATTTCCTGTAAGGAGGATGATCATAAAATGTTTTATTGCCGCACTCCTTTTCTGTCTGCCGTCTGCCGGTCTTGCGGCTGCTTCACCACCTTCCTACAACCAGCTGGCAAAACTCCCCGTCATCCGTTTCGGAGAGCCCGTGCCGGAGAGCGACTATATTCTCATGTTCCCTGCCGGTCAGCCGATCACCATCTCCGTATCGGTCGAGGGGAGCCTCTTCACAAAGGCGGCCGGCGCGGAACTGGCGGTCACGCCGATACGGGAGTTCTTTGTATTTCGCGACTGGGCGAGCCTGGACGGGGTAACATGGGTGCCACGCGGCGAGCTGATCAAGAGCGATGTGCTGCTCAAGATCCCCGGCTACAACCATCCGCTGCCGGGGATTCTGAAGATTCGCATGGATCTGGCGGAATCCAGATAGTCTTAGCCAGCAGGAAAGCTTGCAATTCACGTTCTCTAAAGTTAACATAGCCGAAATTCCAACGATTGGTCGATAATGTACGAAAATAGCGTATTCGAGCAGCTTGCCCTGTGGAATCCTCACGAAACTCATCCTAAGGAAACCTTGCCCTTGGGGAGAGAGCGTGGCGCTGTCTATACCCGCCGGGAGACGGTCGATTTCATCCTGAACCTGGTGGGATATCTTCCCGACCTGCCTCTTCATCAATACACCCTTCTGGAACCCTCATTCGGCAACGGCGACTTCCTTGTTCGGGCTGTCGAGAGGCTTGTCTTGTCGTACCTTCGCACAAATGGCCTAGTTACTGCCGTCGACGGCCTGCGGAACGCAATTGTAGGAATCGAGATCGATCCTAACGCAGCTGCGGAGGCGGTGGGGCGCTTGACGGAGCTGCTTGCACGGTTCGGCTTAGATCAGGAGCAGACCTGCTTGCTTCTCGGCGCCTGGCTCAGGAACGACGATTTTCTTCTCGCCGACATCCGATCACCGTTTGATTTCGTAGTAGGCAACCCCCCTTATGTCAGGCAGGAATTGATTCCGGACCGGCTGATAGCCGAGTACCGCTCCCGTTACGAGACCATCTATGACCGAGCCGACCTCTACATCCCCTTCATCGAAAGAAGCCTGAACCTTCTGAAAGACGCCGCGATCCTCGGTTTCATCTGCTCCGACCGCTGGATGAAGAACAAGTACGGCGGGCCGCTCAGGGCCATGGTTGCCGGGGGATACCACCTGAAATACTACGTGGACATGGTGGACACCCAGGCGTTCCATACGGATGTTTCCGCCTACCCCGCCATATTCGTCATCTCCAGGGAGCGGGGCGGAAAGTCCAGAATCGCCCACCGGCCGAAAGTTGAAGCGACTGTGCTGGAAGCGCTTGCATCGGCACTCTCCGGAGGGGATGGTCAGACATCAGTTCCGGTCGTCGAGGTGGGGAACGTCATCAATGGCAGAGAGCCGTGGATTCTCGATTCGCTGGATCAGTTGAACATCGTGCGGAGGCTTGAGGCTTCGTTCCCGTTGCTGGAGGATGTGGGATGCAAGGTGGGAATTGGGGTTGCCACCGGAGCGGACAGTGCATACGTTGCGAAGTTCGATGAACTGGACGTTGAGCCTGACCGCAAGCTGCCACTGGTGACGACGAAGGATATCACGTCGGGCTCAGTAAAATGGAAGGGCTGGGGGGTTGTGAATCCTTTCAACGACGATGGTACCCTCGTCGATCTCGACAGTTTTCCCATGCTGAAAAGATACTTTGAGGCGAGGCGTGCCATGATCGCCGCAAGGAACTGCGCCAGGCGCAATCCCCATTCCTGGTACCGGACCATCGACCGGATCAATCCCGCGCTGCTCAAGGAGAAAAAGTTGCTTATCCCGGACATCAAGGGAGAGGCCAATGTAGTCTATGAGACCGGTTTGTATTATCCTCATCATAACCTCTACTACATCGTCTCTTCGGAATGGGACCTGCGGGCGCTCCAGGCGGTCCTGCGCTCGGGAATAGCACGCCTCTTCGTCGGCGTCTACTCCACCCAGATGCGCGGGGGCTACCTGAGATATCAGGCCCAGTACCTGCGGCGGATCAGGTTGCCGAAATGGAATGATGTGCCTAAGGAATTGCAGGATAAATTGAAGGATGCTGCCCGGCGGGGGGACACCGAAGAGTGCAATCGCGTCACCTTTGACCTGTACGGGTTGAACGCCGAAGAGAGGGCCTCCCTCGGGGGGAACGGGAACTGATATGTCAATTGAAATGCCTGATTTTGATGCCAACGTCCGCGAAGCGGTGCGCGCCTTCTGGGGAAACCGGGAGTCGGCCCGAAGGAAACAGGTGGAGAGCGGGAAAGCCGACCAGGGCGAGCGTTCGTCGGTAACCGCCGGAAAGAACATGGATGGCTTTCTTGCCATCGTCCGGCAATTGGTCATAGCCAACGGGCTCGCGGACGCCCAGGTGCGGGTGTCGAGAAAGCTCCTCACCCTGCCCGGCTACTTCCGGCCGACAAAGATATGGGATGTCGTGGTCATTCACGAGGGAAGGCTGGTCGCGGCGCTGGAGTTCAAGAGCCAGGTCGGCCCTTCCTTTGGCAACAACTTTAACAACCGTGCCGAGGAGGCAATCGGAACGGCTCACGACCTCTGGGTGGCATTCAGGGAAGGGGCGTTCGGGGAGAGCCCGTCGCCGTTCGTCGGCTGGATGATCATGCTTGAGGACTGTGACAAATCGCGTTCGCCGGTGAAGGACAACTGCCCGAATTTTCCTTTGTTTCCCGAGTTCCGTGGGGCATCGTACAGTGAGAGGTATAACATCCTGTGTAAGCGACTGGTGAAAGAGCAGCTTTACACCGCCGCCGCGCTGTTGCTCTCACCACGTGCGGGAATTGAAACGGGCGAATGTTCGGCCCTTTCCGAGATGACGAGTATCAGGACGTTTTTTACTGGATTTGCGGCGAGGGTGGCAGTTGAGGCGGCGAGACGGTAGAACGGTTCGCGAGTTTGCTAGCCTGGCCACGACAGCCTCCGAATACAGCTTCTTCTGATTCATTTCGATTAGATAATTAAATGCCACAAGAAAGAGTAAAAAATACGGCAATAACGAGCGTGGGGTTTGACTATCAAACACTACACGGTCTTCAGTTGCTTTGTGAGTGGTTGGCAGCGCCTACACGCTATAAGTGCATGAGATTCGAGTGCACTGATAAAGAGGTTGCACCACAAAGCCTCGACGACATTGTAGCAGTACGTTCAGACGGTCGCTCCGACTACTGGCAGGTTAAGTACACCCCGAATCCCGCGGACAACCCTTTTACTTGGGATTGGCTTCTCGACGTTGGAGGGAAAACCGCTCGAGCGCGCTCGAACCTAAGGAAATGGTTTGATGCTCTGAAAAAAATCGACGACACGGTGATTGGGAATGCTCAACTGGTTACCAACAAGATTCCAGACCGCGATATTGAGGTATGCTTGGCGGGAGGTGACAAGCTCGATTTAGTCAGAGCGCCAGAAGAGGTGCAACGTCGCGTCGAAGCAGCATTGGGTAGCAGAGAGAATGCCGACTGGTTGTTTTCTCGTCTACACATAGTCCACAGCGATAAAGGATATCTTAACCTCAACAACTCCGTTGTGAGTGTCTTGCTTCGGCATACAGATAGTGCTGGAGTTGACCGCCTAAAGAATCGTGTCCGGGAATGGGCATTCTTTGAGCAAGAGCCACATCCAGATGGTTGGATAACTCTCGACATTGTACGTAGCGTTATCTCTCAGATCCGCCCGCAACCCATCCCAGAAGATTTCACCATCCCAGAAGGTTATCAAGTCCCGGACGAGGCGTTTCATCAAGCTTTTATGGCAGAAGTTGAAACGGTGGCCGACTCAATAATGGTACTTTCGGGACCACCAGGCAGAGGCAAGAGCACTTACCTCAGCCATTTATGCGAAGTTCTTCAAGCGAAAAACATCCCAATCATTCGGCATCATTATTTCCTATCCTTGGCGGATAGAACTATTGATAGACTTTCTTCATACATAGTTCGGGACTCGCTCCTTGGGCAGATCGATCGCTTCCACTCTAGAGCAGGGGCTAAAACTGAAGGAGATGCGGATTTACACACTGCTTTGGCAGCATGTGCAGCTTTCTACAAAACACAACAAATGCCATTCGTTGTGGTAATTGATGGTTTGGACCATGTTTGGCGGGAAAATGCAACCGACAAGAAACCGCTAGACGATCTCTTTACGCAACTCATTCCAGTTGCCGACAACATGGTGCTTATCGTCGGTACGCAACCGGTAGCTGATACTCAGCTTCCCGACCGCTTGCTGATGCATGTATCCCGGTTAACTTGGAAGCTATTACCGGCTATGTCCGCCATGTCAGTGATGAATTACATGCGCGCTCAGGTCACATGTGGACGGTTGCTCATGCGACATGACGGTCACCTTGAGGAGCAACTGGCAGAGAGTGCTCACGAAATGCACCAGATTACTGGCGGCCATCCTCTTCATGTTATATACGCAACTGAACACCTCATTAATAGCGGTGACGATCTCTCCAAGTGGAGTGTCGAGCAGATTCCGGGTAATCTGAGCAAAGACGCTAATACTTACTATGAGTCACTCTGGCTCAAGCTCACCTTTGTCCAAAGAGATGTTTTGATTCTATTGGCAAAGTTCCGATTTTACTGGCCTGCGGAGGCATTTTATATCCCCACACTGTTGCCGGGCTATGACGGCCATCTGAACTTGCGAGAAGTCGAGCATCTTTTGCATAGTACTGCTGCAGGTCTTCAACCTTTCCATGAGAGCCTTGTCGTTTTCATAAATGCTCGTGCTGACTTCACAGAGCGGGTGCAAGTTTTGGCCCCGAGGGTTGAGCACTGGCTGGAAAAGGAAGCGACTGCTCACCTAAAGAACACATGGCTTTGGTCTGTTCAGGCGCAACTTGGGTCTCCGAACAACCTCATTCAAGGGCTCACGCGTGATTGGGTTATCGACCGTTTGGCAACAGGCTATTCTGTTGACGTGCCAATTGACCTCCTCGCAGAGGCGGAGGTGTCGGCGTTTGACCGGCGACGTTATGCAGACGCATATCGATTGAGGCATTTGAAGACGAGACTTTTAAATGGTCCAGAATTCCAAATCCCCGACGCTACTCGGCTAAAAGTCTGCTCGTGGAAATGTGCAGACGACGGCGCGGTCCTTAACGAGGCCTTTGCGTCACGACATCAGTTGCCGGTCGTCGATTTGGCTGGTCTCGGCGTTGCTCTGTGGTGGCGGGGCCTCGATCAAGAGGCAACTGAATGCGGCAAGGACGCGCTGCGTAGACATCGGGGGGATAGCCGATTTGCTGTCGAACGTCGTGACTCGAATCAACTGGAGGAAGTCCTGTATTTAGGGAAAGTGTTTGCAGAGCTAGACACCCTTCAAATCAATGACATAAGCCCACGGAGCGCGCTCAACGTTGGAGACCTTCGTTTGGCCGCTGCTTTTATAAGCGGGCTAATGGCGAAGCAGGATTTAACTAGACTGATGGCGCTCAGAGAAAAGCTGCCTCGCCCTTCCCGAAGGAAACTGGTTGAGGATGCGACCATTCGAGTCGCAGCTGTTACCACTGCAAAGATTCATTCTTGGGCAGAGTTCAAGACCTTCAGGCACAGCTCAATTGCGGGTTGCTGGGCACAGCTTGTTGATGAGCCACATGACATGTTGCCTTTTTCTCCTTTACCCATGAATTGGAATGATTTTAGTGATAGTGAGCCATTGGCGCGCCTTACACACGAGTGGTTCTTTAAATCAATTCTCGTAAAGCTTACAGCCCGCGGTGAATTTACCTGGATTCAGCACCCCACATCTCAAGCAGATTACCGCTCCGAAGTCGTGTCATACCTTAACCGAATGACCCTATATGCAGAGGTTGTCGCTGAAAAATGGAGCAAGAAGATTCCTGTTGCTTTCCATGAATTCTATGATTTCTTTGCAGACCTCCAGCCTCCAGGGAAGCATGAAGCGGACAAGCGCTACCCACATGCGGAGTTCTGCAAGACATTAATTCAAGTAGCCTTAGACTGCCAGATGCTTGGCGCGGCATTGGGTGCCCCCGCATTGGTTGATGCCGCATCGTTGGAATTGGCGACACGAAGCCCTTGGTTCAACTTGCACCATTTTCGAGAAGCGTACACTCAGATAGGGATAAGACTCCTGACGGACGATGCAGCCAGATTCATCATTGGCCATGGGAGAGCTTATCTTTCACAATGGGCAGAGACCTGTGAGTATGCAAGGACTGTGCTTGAGCTATGCGAAGTGGCACTGATGCATGAAATGGAGGGCGAGTCGCGGCAGCTTTGCCGACTCTGTTGGGACTACGTCTTGGGCTACGGCCACCGGAAAGATCCAGCCATACTCACGCTCTTGGAAGCTATTGAACATCTGGCCGACGATGCACCAGACCTCTGTCGTGTCACGCTCAAAGAAATCGCACCGCAGGTCCACCACATAACCGATTATACCGATGGTAGTGGAACTCGTCATGCACACAACTATGCCGATGAACTTCTTGTAAAGTTGGATCGAATAAGCCTCGCTGAAAAGTATGCATGTCACATCAGCTCAGGTGATTGGCATTACGCCGATGAGTCCTTTGCCTCCTTCTTTTCAGGGGACCTCTCCTCTGCGGTATTCGAGTCTTTGGCTCGCACAGGCTTACCAGAAGAGGCTTTAAGTAATCTGCGCAAACAAGCAGAACAGGGCGAGCCAATAGCGACAAAGCTGCTTGAGATTGCAGCCTCTCATAATGGCGTCGCTTACGGTACTCTGAAAGAGCCAAGCGACCGAGACAATGCTAGCGAATTCAAGGAGTTTGAAGGGAAGCCAGAGGAATACCCGCCGGATTTATTTGACTCACTCCTCTCCGCAATCAAGGAAAGCAAAACCTACGGCATTTATGTATATCTGCCAAAGTGGTATGGGTATTGGGCGGCGCGGGAGCGCGAGTCGGATTTGTTACGGGTGCTTGAGCCGCGCTTATTGTCGGAAGAGGGACGTCGTGATGACTGCCATTACATGCTTGACCAAGCGTTTGAGTCGAGTCTGAAGCTCTATGGCAAGGACAAGGCATTCCGTTATGCGGTCCAAGCCCAGAAGGAAATGGGAGGGTGGTCAGACTTCTACGAGTCGGCGGAGAAGTCGAAGCAAAGGCTACACCGGGTTGCTGAACTTTATCCGCAGCGGGCCGACGAGTTCATCGCTGCATCCTGTTTCTCCTGGCTGCGACATAAGCATCAGCCAAGCTCCCGAGTGATCCCCAGCGACAAGTTGGTGTTCTTTTTGGTGGAATTGGGACGTTTTGCTGAAGCAAACGATCTTGTTCGGGCAATGGTGCGCTCGGTACAGGATGACACTCGAAATTTGCCGCTCACTACGCCACCATGGGCGGTCGACTTTGTGAACGATGAGGATGCAAATGCAGAAGTACGGTTCCTCGTTGCCCGAAGTAGATGGCCTGTACCTGCTGTGAAATGGTGGGCATTACAGGAACTAGCTGACCTTCTAACTCAACCACACACCGTACAGATAGAGGCAGAGCTATATCGGGCCTTGGCGCTTTCGAAGTTAGAGACAGAGGTGGTTGAACTGTTGTTTGTTTTTTGGTTGGCGAAGCAAGCGGGATATATCCCTAATGTCACCCTAACGACATACATCAACTCCCGTTCCCCTGCTTCATCTATGGTCCTGGGCGATCTGTTCAGTCCACTGTTGCACGAGGGAAACTGGCGATCGCCGCTTATTTTGGCGCCGATTACATTTAAGGTGTCAGCAGACTTCGAAGAAGCTCAGGGGACGACTGTCCCTAGAATTTTTCTGACCCTCCTCAAGAAACTTGAACATCCTCAATTTCCATTATTCGTTAAGCAATATGCATTCGAGTGGGAAAATACAGACTCATTGTACCCAGAGGCACCTCTTCAGCGGTACGTTGGGTACTTTTTCCGCCACCCTATCGATGAAATGACCGGCCAGTTCGTAACTCGCGCCTCTCATCGAGGGCGTTCTGCGTACCTACGGACGCTAGAGATATCTGGTGCTCAGCAAAGCCTTGTAGAACAATACACCCAAGTGGCGCTGCCACTAGATCCGACTTTTGCGGCATTACGCCCCTCACAACCAAACTGGCTTCAAGCATGGGACCCCCATATTCAACCCGAGGTGCCAACAATCGACGAATACCTCAGACATACGGCTCAACAGTTAATAAAATTAGAACCAGGGATGTTGCTGCTAGCATTATCATTGCCACTTCACATCAGTGAAAAGTGTGTCATCGACCTTGAAGTTGTGAGATGGGTTCAGTGGGAGGTGAGGTCAGTTGATGCAGTGGAGTTGTTGGACCGTTTTGAGCGGAGTTCCGCCAAACGTGGCTTTGGGTGGTGTGACGCGGACGAACTTTCGAAAAATACTGTTTGTCCCATCACACCATTGAGTGAGTTTATCGACACCGAAATATGTGCCGCTCCAACTGCCGGTGAGTTTGGAAGGTGGCGACGAGGGTATCTGCATGCGGACATTGATTCCAGAGGCCTAGTACTACCGATTTCAACGGTAAAAGACGCGCAGGTCATTGTGCAGCCGAAAGATGGCGAACTTGAGCTTGCGGTTGGGACTTCGCGGATTGGACGATGGAAGTATTGGAACACAGGTTGGGATTCTTCCCATCCGCGACTTACACGTGCTTTTTGTGGGACAGCACTGACGGCGGAGGCGACACAATTGAGGCTTTTTTGGGAGAACGTTCCATTGAGGCACTTCTATTTATGGCGTTGCACCACTCTACTGCGAGATGAATCGTTCTCAAAATATTCTTCTCAACAGATCTGTGGGGTGACGTTCGAGTTGTCTTGAGTTGGGGCGATTTTATAGGGCAGGTCAAGCGCCGCACCGTTATCACTTGCCACGTCTGCAAGGCAAAGAGAATAACTTCATGTCCATGTCCAAGCTGATATTAGGCGTCCTCTCCAATGTGGCTATCTTCGGCGTGTCGTTGTTTCTGCCGGCTGGCACCCTGGACTGGTGGCGCGCATGGGTGTTCCTGGGGGTGGCCCTCGTGGCGGCGGTGGCAAGCACGGCGGCACTCTACTGCTCCGACATGGCTTTGCTCGAGGAGCGCTTCAAGGCACCTGTGCAAAAGGGACAGCCGCTTGCGGACAAGATCATTGTGCTCCTGCTTGTTGCCACGTTCATCGGTGTGATAGTCTTCATTCCCCAGGATCTGTTCCGCTTTCATCTGCTGGCCAGGCCCGGAACCGTTGTCTCCTCTGCAGGGCTCGTACTTTTTGCCGCCGGTTGGTGGATATTGACCGTTGCCATGCTTGACAATCCCTTCGCGGTTTCGGTGGTGCAGCTGCAGGAAGAAAGAGAGCAAAGAGTTATCGATAGCGGGGTCTACGGTGTAGTGAGGCATCCGATGTACGCGGGCACCATCCCGCTGCTGGTCGGCATGTCGCTGTGGCTGGAATCTTATGCCGCCGCCGTGCTGGCGGTCATACCCGTCGTCACGCTCGTGCTCAGGATCCGGATCGAGGAAGAGTTACTGAGACGGGAACTGAAGGGCTACGAAGAGTATACGAAGAGAGTAAGGTCCAGGCTGATCCCCTTTCTCTGGTAGTCCGACCGGGAATCCTCCCTGAAATGTTACAGTGTAAAATGCTCCCTTTCTTTTTGACTCCGCCGCTAATACATGGTAATGTAATACAGGGTAATACAGGCAGAACTGAAGGAGGCGCACCATGCCGTCACGACAGCGCGCAGTCATGACCATATCCCTTCCTCCCCATATGGCGCAGGAGTACCGGCAGCTCGCCAGGGATAAAGGGGAAACCGCCAGTGAATTTTTCCGGGAGATGTTCACCTTTTACAAGCAGCAGAAGCTGAAGAAGGAGTTGTACGAGATCCAGGAGTACGGCGCCGAAAAGGTCCGTGAGATGGGCATAAGCGAAGAGGAGATCGAGAAGCTTATCTTCGGGGACCGCTGATGCGGGTCGTATTCGACACAAACATCTACATTTCCGCTTTCATCACACCCGGTGGCCGTGGCGAGGCAGCCTACCTCAAGGCTGTAAATGGGGAGCTGGAACTTGTTTCGTCTGTGCCGATCCTTACGGAGCTTGCTGGCAAGCTCCGGGGTAAGTTTCACTGGGAAGACGAGCAGGTAAAAGCCGCCGTTCGCCATGTGGCTGCTGTGGCGGTGGTTGTAAAGCCCGTGGAGCGGCTTGCCGTGCTGGCCGATGAACCGGACAATCGCATTCTGGAATGCGCGCGGGAAGCCGGCGCAAAGATGATCGTCACCGGCGACAGGCATCTTTTGGAATTGGGAAGTTACGAGGGGACCGCCATCGTCTCACTGGCGGCGTTTCTTGACGGATCTCGCGAGAATGGGAAATAAGAAGGGTTCTGCCCTCGACACCCCTCGACACGGGACTATCTTGAATAGGTGTCACCTCATGCATCAAAACGACATCGAGCGCCTGAATCTATTGCCGATCAACCAACTGGCCGCCATCAAACTGAAGATGGCCGGCGTTGCGGCTAACCCTTCAATCCTGGCCGTATTCCAACTCATGCAATGGGGTCTTGACTCCGGCGTTCTTCTGACGCATCGACGCACCTCAATCGAGCTGCAGCGGCTTAGCCATAACACTCCCCACCGTGAAGCCCTCGACTATCTCGTGGCCAAGGTCCCGGGAGGGATGACGGCACTACACCGCGGCCTGCTTCGTCTCCCACCGCGGGCCGCAGCTGAGTTGCTCCTGGACGTGCTCGACATGCGGCTCAAGGCAGACCCCAATAACCTTTACCCGAGTGAAGACTCCACATGGTAAGCCTGCGCCTTCACATGATGTTTATACTCCTGTTTTCCCATTGCCGACCAGGTGGCGCCGATCACCCCAATGATCTGGTGCTGGTCTATCGCTTATACTAAGGAGATGGATATATGCAAATTCTGATTAAGGTGGCTGTCAGTGTCGGCATAATTCTCCTGGCTACAGCCATCGCCAAGAGATTCCCTTCGGCAGCCGGCCTGATCGGTGTCATGCCCTTGACCGGGGCGCTGGTTCTGGTCTGGGTATTTATTGAGAACAAGGGCGACCCCGAAACCATGCAGCGTTTTGTGAAAGGTGCACTCTGGGGCTTTTTCCCCACTGTTCTGTTCTTTCTCGTCGCGCTTTTCTGTTTGAGGAAAGAGATCCCTCTATCCGCTCTCCTTGTCACCAGTTTTGCAGCCTGGTTTATTGCTGCAGTTGTCCACCAATGGGCTCTGAAATGAATAGCGAAGGAAAAGTGTACTTTATGACATGGCTATTAATGATGAGGGCTGATGAGGGCAGACCCCTTAATTATTCCCTCAAAAAGTCAGAAAACAGTGCGGGATTATTTTCGTTGATTGTGAGGAGATAACGTTTATGCGATCTGATGACCAGCGCGACAAATGTATCGATGCGCTTTTCGATAGGGTTAAAATCCTTGAGGCCGAAATTGCGCGGTTGAAGGGCGAACCTCTATCCGAAGAAAAAAGGAGAGTGCAGAAGAGTTCGGATTTGGAGACATCCCGGGAGTTTATTTTTATCGAGTCCGATCAAAAAACCGGCCCGGGCAAACCGGCTGATTCTTCCCTTGAAAGCGCCATCGGCACCCGCTGGATCGGACGTATCGGGGTGTTGGCCATCCTCTTCGGGGTAGCATTCTTTCTTAAATATTCCTTTGACAATAAGCTCATCGGCGAAACGGGCCGGATTATCCTGGGAATTTTCTGCGGCGCCGCATTTATCGGCGCCGGGGAATATTTCCAGAAGAAAAAGAACATGGAATTGTACGGCCAGATGTTAAGCGGCGGTGGTCTGGCAGTGCTCTACCTGGCGCTTTATGCAGCCTTTGCACTCTACCATCTCATTCCCGCTCCGCTGGCTGCAGTGGGGATGATGGCGGTCACCACCACGGGAATGACCCTCTCTATCCGCTACTCAACCTAGTCCCTGGCTGCCATCGCCCTTCTGGGCGGTTTTCTCACCCCATTGATGCTCTCCACCGGCCAAAACCAGCCCCTGACTCTGTTCGGTTACATTCTGCTGCTTGACACG
>JBGPID010000018.1:0-17497 GCA_041484725.1 Geobacteraceae bacterium
CCAACCGCTCATGCTCCCTTGCGTCGGTTACCCCCAGTTCCGCCGCTTTCAGAAACCCCTTGGCCTTCTGCAGATCAAGGCAGGCGCAATAAACCATGTATGCCACGTCCTGCCGCCGCTTCTCCAGCGCAAGGCCGCTGAGCTTCTCATCTTTGCCGGCCAGTTCCGCGCCTGTGATGATGCTCGGGTCGAAGAGCGGCTGATCGAGAGTCAGGGTGGTGCGGAAATCCCCATGGGTTGCCGGGTGATTGAGATTGCCGATGGTAAAATCGTTCTGGGTGAAGCGCCCTTCATCCAGCTTCATCATGAACACCCTGGTGGGGGCATTGGACACACTCGCCGTTTCATCCAGGGAGACGGTGGGTAAATATCGGCCAAGGCTTGCGGCCCTCTCCCGCCTGGCCGCGGTTTCTTCATGCACTGCCGCTTTCAGCAGGTTGTTCTTCTCCAGCGCCAGGTTTATAGCCTCTTTCAAGCCGAGGGGACTCCCGGCGAAAACTATCGACGGCATCACCAGCGCTAAAGCCGTATACAGGATGAACGCTTTCAACGGATAACCTCCCAACGGATAAATTCCATGCAGACAGTAAATTCAATTATATGAAAAACAATATATTCCCTCACGTGATTGTCAAGCTTCAATTATATATCTATCAAGATGTGTTGCAGAAACCGGCGTTCCTAATTATTGCAATTACGGCATATTGCAATAACTTAGTGATGCCTATATAAATGATTTTTCTATTCATGTTAGTCAAATTTATTTCGCTCTTCGCCAATGATCCGACCGTCACTGACTTGAAAAATCCTGTCAAACCCTTCCACCATCCGGTGATCGTGTGTAACAACCAGGATGGCCGAATGGTTTTCCACCGCCAGTTTCTTCAACAGAGCCATGACATTCTTGCCGTTTTCCGTGTCGAGGGGCGCAGTCGGCTCGTCGGCAAGGATTGCCTTGGGTCGGTTGGCCAACGCACGGGCTATGGCCACCCGTTGCGCCTCGCCACCCGAAAGGGCTGTAGGGTAGTTGTTCAATCTGTGCCCGACATTGAGAGAAGCCAGGAGTTCAGTAGCTCGCTCTTTTGCCTCTGCCTTCGACAAGTGGTTGATTTCCAGAGCAATCATGACGTTCTCCAAGGCAGTCAGGAACGGTATCAGGTTATGGGACTGGAATATAAAACCGAGCTTTTCCCGACGGACCCGCTTCAAGTCCAGCCCTGGCAGCCACCCTTCATCGGCGACTGTTACGCCGTCAATAACCACCTTGCCGTGCGTCGGCTCATTGATCAGACCGATGGAGGTAAGAAGCGTGGTTTTCCCCGAGCCTGACGGACCGAGGATAGCGACCAGTTGTCCGGGCTTGACCTGAAAAGTGGCGTCGGAGATGGCCGTAACCGCCAAGTCGCCCTTACCGTAAATTTTTGTCAGCTTTTCAACTGCTATAGCGTACATAGCTTATCCACCCAGGGCTTCCGCAGGCTCGACCCTGAGCGCCTTTCGTATACCCACGAAGCTTGAAATTGTACAAATTGCGATGACGATGACAAAGAGCGCCTGCAGGTCGAAGGCTTCCAGGACGATCCGGCGGGGGAATTTTTCGTAGGTGAGCAAGATCAGCACGTAGCCGATGCCGTAGGCGATAACCCCCATCAGGAGCGACTGCTGGAGGATCATGCCAATGATTACCCGGTTCTGCGAGCCGATCAGCTTCAGGGTGGCAATCACCTTGATCTTGTCGAGGGTCGAGGTGTAGATGATGAGGGAGATGATGACCGCCGAGATCACCAGGAGGATGATCCGGAAAAGTCCAAGCTGCATCCGCGCCTTCTCGATCATTCCCTTTGTGAGAATTTTCGTCTGCCCTTCCACCGAGATAGGCCGGTAATGGTTCCAGCGGCTGATCCGCTCCTGAACCTCCTTGAGATTCGCTCCCGGCGCCAGCCGGGCCACAACGGTGTTCACCGTATGGGTCGATTCCGTGATACCTGCTATGTTCTGCTTCAGATATTTTGCCTGGGCCGGAGTAAGGGACTGAATGCCGGCCAGATACGCGCCTATCCGCTCCCGGTCGTTCCTGATGGCGTCGTTGTCCTTCTTGAACTGGATATCCTGGGCGTCGGAGAGGCTCACATAAGCCGCCGGGTCGCCACTCGATGAGACCACTTTACCAGTGATCCCCACCACGGTGTAGTCGTGGAGGCCCAGGTGTATTTTCTCGCCGATCTCCAGCTTCATTGCCTTGGCAACCACCATCTCGTAGTGCTTCTGTCGGATATTCCGTCCGGCCATGATCTGCGGGGGACCACCGAAGCCGTTCAGATCATAGCCGATAAGGAAAAACCGGAACGGCTTTCCCATCCTCTCGATCTGGATGGTCTGGAAAGAAAGTGGAGATGCCTCCGCCACGCCCGGCACCGCTTTAATCCGGTATTTGATATCTTCCGGGATGCGGGAGTTCTCGGCAAAGGGGCCGTTGGTATCCTGCTGCACCACCCAGATATCCGCCTTGGTGAAGTTGAGCACCGCCAGAGCATCGGCAAAAAGCCCCCGGTAGATGCCACCCATGCTCATCACCACTCCGAGGAGAAGGCCCAGGCCGGTTGATGTCAGGATGAACCTCCCCCGATGGTAGCGTATGTCCCGAATGGCCAGGTTCATTGCACCGTTACCTTCATGCCGTTACTGAAGTTAGCCATTTCTTGCGAAGGGGCGACTGCAATTTGCTCGCTGCCGCCAAGCCCTGCCGTAATCTCCGTAAAGTTGCGCCGATCCTCTATTCCGACAGTGACCGCCTTGAATTTCAGTCTACCGTTCTCGACGACCCATACACCCCGCTTTTTCTCTTTTGTGACCAGGGAGGCAGAAGGAATGGATGGAACGCCCTTTTTGCTCTCTGTCGCGATGTAGACATCGGACTGCTCCCCGAGCCGGAATGTCCTGAGCGGTGGGGTGAAAGCCACGTCCACCTCCAGTTCTTCGGTGACCCGGTCGCTCTCGCGGCCAAGGCGGGCCACCTGGCCGGGGAACTGCTCATTGGCAGAGGACCGAAGGGTGATAAATGCTCTTTTGCCGACAGCCACCCCTTTCAACTGCGATTCATCCACATTGGCTTTGACCCACACGGTCCGGGGATCGGCAAGGGTGAAAATGGACATTCCCGGGGTCACCGTTGCGCCCTTTTCCAGATCCCGCGTGATAATGACCCCATCCTGTGGGGCATAGATGAAGGTATCGGCCACTTTGCTCCGTGCAAAACCAAAGCTGGAGCGATTGGCTGCTTGCTCCATACGGGCCGATTCCAGCGTGGCGGTAGAGCGGGCCACTTCCTCTCTGGCAACCTGGCAGGTGTTGTCATACTGCTCGGCCTCCAGCTTGGAGACCAGATTCTTCTGCGCGAGGGTATTGAAGCGTTGGGCATTTTTTTCCGCCAGGACCAGGTTTGCACGGGCCTTCCGGAGGTCTGCTCTCTCCGCATCCAGGTTTGCCGTTGCTCTTTTCATCCCCGCCTCCGACTGACGCTGCTGCTGAATGAAATCATCATTTTCGAGCCTGGCGAGGAGCTGTCCACGTTTCACATGGTCCCCTTGATCGGCGTACAATTCGATTATCTTGCCGGTGATCTTGCTGGAAACCCCCACAACAACCTTAGCCTCAACCGTGCCGTTACCATAGACCTGTGCCGTCAGATCGCGCCGTTCAACATGCACGACCTTGACCTTCGACGGGGCAAAGAGCGTCATTCTGAGAAGGACGGCAGCGGCCAGAATGACTATGGGCCAGATCAGGTATTTTTTCTTTCTTGCCAGGGTCTTCAGCAGTTCCATGTCTTACCCCTTAACGGTAGTTATTCTTTCCCCACTGCCCTGTCGAGCCGGGCCAGAGCTGTATGGTAATCATAGACCGCCTGGATATGGGCAGTTTCCGCATCAAGGGCCTGTGACTGGGCATCTGTGACTTCGATAATGCTGCCGACCCCTTCCTGGTAGCGCCCCATGGCCAATGCCCGGCTTTCCGCGGTGGCAGCCACTTCCTTATCGGTCGAAGCCATGCGGGCGGTTGCCTCACGCACGTTAAACCAGGCGGATTCAACATCCTTAACTATTTGCAGCCTCTGGTTGTTCCGCTGCGCCTCAACGGCCCGCAACGACGCTCCAGCCTCTTTTACCTGCTCAACGGTGGAAAAGCCGGAAAATAGCGGCACAGTCAGGTTCAGGCCCACCGCCCAGACATTACCATGAGGGGGAAAATCCCGATCCGCATAGCCAACGCTCGCCGTTCCTGACAGTGTGGGGAGATAACCGCTCTTGGCGGTTTTCAGGGTGGCTGCCGCCGATTTTTGTAGTGCGGTGAGCTGCTTCAACTCTGCCCTGTTAGTGAAGGCTTCTTGCTGTGCCTGGCTCCGGTCCGGGAAGAGAGTTTGGCTAGCAGAAGGCTCAACAAGAGAACGGTCCCCCAAAGAAGGGAGCCCCATGGCACTGGCCAGTTCAATCCGAGCGATCTCCAGGTTGTTCTCCGCCCGGATCAAGATGGTTTTGGCGGCAAACAGGTTGGCCTCAGACCTGGCCACGTCCACCTTGGACCTGATACCCTGGGTAAAGAACTCCTGCGCTTGCCGTAGCACAACATCCCTCGCCCCGACAGTCTCCCTGGTGGCAATGACTTGTTTTTCGGCGGCCAGCAAAACATAGAAGGCGCTCCTGACCCGGAATGCCAGGTCCTGTCGCGTTACGGCCAGCGCCTCGGCAGCGGCTGCGCTATTCCCACGCGCCGCCTCCACCGCTCCGGAGGTCCGGCCGAAATCATAAATTGTCTGTTTGAGATAAAGAGCATCGGTATTCACGTCTGCATTCAAGACACTTTCCTTTACAACGAAGAATGAGCGTCCTCTGCTCCAGTCGGCGGTGATGTTTATTTGCGGATAGTAGTTAGCCAGCGCCTGGCCGGTCCTGGCCTCGGCGCCATTAAGGTTCTCTCTGGCTTCAACTGCCTGTGGGTGGTTTTTCAGAGCGGCCGTAACCGCCTCGTCAAGAGTCAGTGATTCCGCAGCGTAGCTGCACGGGGCAATCAGGACAGACAGTACCAAGAAGACAAGTGTCGCTTTCATTTGTATTTTCACTCTCGCGATATATTATGACGGCACAGATTTAACCAAGTTGTATGGTGAACTGGTGGAGCTAATAACCGTCCAGCTTAAAGCTGGATAACAATATCTGATAGGTTGCAATCATCGTAAAAAAGAAGAATGAAATGACCGATACGGCAGCAAGCTTCCGCTGTATGGCAGGGATGAACGTATCAAGACTTTCTTTATTCCTAAAAAATTGCAAAAGTCCGATACCAAGCCCGGTTACCGTACCCAAAAGAATGAGAATATAAAGAGGATACCCCACATAGCCGTACTCTCTCTGCAATATACAGAACGGGCAATGATGGGAAGGCATTTCATAGAAATAAAGGGAGATGAATGAAATAATGGAGATGATGGATACCATAAATGTCAGTCCGCTCATGCCGGCAAAAAGATAGGCACCCTTTCCATTCCGAAAAAGCCTCGCTGCAACTGCAACTATTGCAGCCATGCACGCATAGAAGATTATTTTCATGGGAGTGCTGGGCACGGCCAGAATCTCCGAAGCAATGCCTCGTGAACTTTGGCTGAAAAGACTGCCGCAGCAGGATGTAATTATGTCTGGGTGGAGCCCCGCAAAGTAGATGGCCTGAACAACGGTCTCGGCAAGTATAAAAGGGGCCATAATCAGCAGCAGCAAGTATTTTGGACGAATAAGCGGATAGTCATACCCTTGGTTGTCCGTATGATTGAGTATCAGCCACAAGCCTGCCATAATGAAGGTGACAGCCTTGAGCAGCAGGGTCGGATAACCGAAGTTGTTGACTGACAGCGTACCAACGGCGCACATGGCCCCCACGAACAGGTGGCAGATGCTGTCGGCTGTCTGGATGAAAAGAAACAGTGAAACAAGTTGAAAGGCCAGGAAATAGCTGACGATGGTGGATATCAGGTAGGTTCGGCGTTCCAAAGCGAGTTGAAGTTCACTGCCACTGGTGACATCCCACCTGCGCAGAATCAGAACGCCGTAGCAGGCAGCGTAAAGTGTCATCAGGCTTATCAGAAGGGATGAGACAAGCAGCGCCAGGATGTTCGGATTGAGAATCATGGACGTTTTCCATCATTGACTATCTGACCGTCCCGCAACTCCACCACCCGGTCGGCAAGGTCTGAGTCGTAGACAATCGGATCGTGACTGGCCAGGATAATGGTCGTCCCACTGCCCTTCAGATTCTGCATGATGCCCATGAATTCGTGGGAGAGCTTGGTATCCAGATGGGCAGTCGGTTCATCTGCGATAATTACGGCTGGATTATTGATAAGCGCCCGGGCAATGGCAACCCGCTGAGCCTCGCCGCCAGACAGCCATTCTATCTTGGCATCAACCCGTTTACCGAGATCGAACATCTCCAGTTTTTCCAGTGCTCTCTTACGCAACAGTGAAAACTTTTCCCCGGTGGAATAAGCTGGCGTCATGACATTTTCCAGTGCCGAAATTCCCTTGATCAGGTTGAACTGCTGGAAGATGAAGCCAAAGGTGGTGCGCCGTATTTTGGTCAGGAACCGCTCCGGCAGGCTGGTGATTTCCCGTTCATTGAGGAAAATGCGGCCGGTGGTAGGGCGGGCCATGCACCCCACCAAACCTAGCAAGGTGGTTTTACCGGACCCGCTCGGCCCCTTGAGGATAGTTGTTTCATGCATTTGCAGATTCAGGGAAACCCTGTGTAGCGCGGTGAATTCGTTAGGTTGTCCGGCGTTAAATATTTTGCTGATGTCACGAACTGATATCATAAGGTCTCCTCAGCGCATGACCGCATCAGGGTCTATAGTTGCCGCCCGCCATGATGGGACAATAGTGGTGATGGTGTAGGGAACAACGGTCAGGAAGAAGAGCGTCGCCACTTGGCCGAAGTCGATAAACGGTGTCAGGTGAAAAGTGGGATAGAGTGTCGACCATCCTTTGAGCACTGGTGCGAACAGGGCCGAAGAGGTTAGAAATACGTGAGCATAAGCAAGAATAGTTCCAACCAGAAAAGCTGTCAGCGAGACTACGGTCCCCTCCCAGAATTTCATCAGCAGGATATCGGAGGTCTCCCAGCCGACGGCCTTGAGGATACCGATTTCCCTGCGCTCTTCGGCAGAGAGACCGGTGGCATTGTCCCAGGCAAAGATGACAAAAGCCAGTGCCGCAGCGCTGAAGATGACGATAACCAGCCCGGAGCGCCAGCCGAAGACTGCGTCATAGGTACGTTGAATCTCGGTGCGAACAATGGGTCGAGTGCCAGGATACATTCGAGTGATTTTCTCGGCAATAGTGGCGTACTCCCTGGGATTGCGCACCCGCAGTGTCATGTCGGTGGCCTGGTCTGCCGGGATGCCGGAGAAGTCGCGGTAATCCGCTTCAGAGAGCAGAATCAAGTCGCTGGTCAGCAGTTGCGATTCGTAGTCAAGAATGTTTCTGATGGTAAAGGTGCGCGGACTACCGTCGTGTCCGGCAAACGATATCATGTCACCGGGATAGACGGATCGCATCCTCGAAATGCCACTGCCTATGTCGATACTGCCCGATTCAGGAGGGTTCTCGGCCGGTACCATCAGGGTGTAATTAGCCTGAAAGACGCTGTCATACTGGTAGCCCCATAAACGTGGTCGTACCGATATTACCCCGTTGATTTTACGAATCCTGTCAGCCCAAGCTATGGGAATGGGCTGATAGCGGCCGGTCAGGGAACGCTGTACGATGATTTCCGGAGCCTCATTGAGCACCAAAGCCGCCTCGCGCTTAAGTGCATAGGTGAAAAAGAGCACTGAGGCCAGGACAAAGATGACCAGGGTGTACACCAGTAATAGCGCGCCGTTTTTCCCTTTTCTCCGCATAAGTGCCGAGAGAGTGAAATCAATGATATGACGATGGTGTTCAATCACGTTTGCCATAATTCCTCATCAAATGGGGAGGTGGTTCGAGCAATCCGCCGGTGGGGAAATGTTCCAGCGTCATGGGCGCATCCTGAAACGGAGTGGAGAGGTCGGTCATACTCAGATGCCGGGTATAACTGGCCTCGGTAAACAGACAGAGGTCGGTCAGTTCCAACTGTCTAACCAGCGCGGTCTTTCGGGCGAATAGTGGCCCGGATGCCCGGACTTCTTCGGAGGCACGCAGGAATATCCCGGCCAGGACTAAAACCAGCCCCGCGGTCATTCCCAGATAGATTGTCGAACGACGCGGCGCCATTAATCAAGCGACCTTAGGATGGCCGGAGTTACGTCACTAAAACGGATAATGGATTTCCCCTTGTGATCTTTCAGGAAGCCACTCGCTTCCGATTCTCTGACAAAGGGTATCAGTTCGCGTCCCATCGGGCCGTAGACTTCACTTCCCACGACATAGTAAGCCGTAAGCCCGTCCACCAGGGTCAGGTCGTAGTAGTTAGTGACGAATATCGCAGTTATGTCGGCCGTTTTTTTGCCGGGGGCATAGCGGGACAGATTCAGATAAAACTTGAACATATCCTTGGCGCCATCAAAATGAAACTTAGAGCCGTCCCGAAACTGGATCTGGGCTGCAAAGTCAGGATACTTGGCCACGAACATGCCGCATACCGGGCATTTGTCCTTGGGGCCGACCTTGAGTGCCTTTAGATCGGCGGCGAAGGCAAGTGAAGTCCCTGCTATGCAGACCGCAACAAAAATGACCATTATTTTGAAAAATTTATTACTCATCACAGTTCTCCTTTCGGCTTATGTGATCTCTTCATCTTGCGTCGCTCGCGGATCTGTTTTGTGTCCTTGTACATGTCTTCGTAGGCTGCCTTGATGGCAGTTTCAAATGTTGTCAACTCGCCGCCATTCTCTTTGATGAATTTTTCAGCGGCGGGTCTGTCGGCAAAAGCCCATTTTGCATTACTGCTCATGATGCCCGGCTTCGCGCCGCCAATCACCCAGAAAGCTTTTTCTGCCTCAATCAACTTTTTACTGGTGTAGTCACCGACGAATATCAGTCGTGGTGTCTTGTCGATGTTATTGGCGAGGTCAATTGCGGCACAGTGAAGACTGCAGGCGCCAAAAGATGTTCCGTCGTCATATTCGATCAGTATTCTGCTGTGGGCATATTTTGCCCTGTCCATGCCGCAGTAAGTGCAGGAAGGGTGTTTTTCCTCATCTGCTTCCATGGCATAGACAGTCCCGACAAGAGCCAAAAGCAACATACTAACGACGATGATTTTTTTCATAGGATGCCTCCGCCTGTTTTTGGATGTCAAATTGATGCTGTATCAGTTTTTCTAACTTATTAACCTGAATATTTCCCAGGATTTTTCCCCGGATGATCCCATTTCCGTCGATGATTAAAATAGTCGGGAAACCTAACGCCTGGTACTGTTTAAAGATAATGGAATGTTCATCCGTCAACATCGTAAACGTCAATCCGTTGCCTTTTGCATATGACGTAACAATCTCTTTGGTGTCTCCAACATTTACTGCAAGAATCGCCAGCTCCTTGTGCCTGTTAGCGCTATAAAAAGGCTCAACCAATTTTAAACTGTCTCCGCAGCATGAATTTTGCCAGAAATATATGACAACAATCTTGCCCTTGAACTGATTCAGGCTGACAGGTTCGCCAGCAATATCAGTAGATGAAAATACCGGTGCACTCTCGCCAATTTTTACATCCCGCTGTGGTTCGCAGCCGCAGAAGGAAGAAATAGCGAACAGCACCAGCAATACCCTTGTGAAATTATGACTGAAAATAGTGAGGTCCTTAAACAAAGGGTTCATTTTCTCTTTCCTACACTGGTAAATAATTTGCTTTGCTATTCTCGTACTGGTCTTTAAGCTTGAATCTCTAATAATAGCCCGCTTCTTTTCAGCGATATTTAGTTTATCTCCGGGGTTGTCGCGTGGGAGGTTTATGTCAATGATCGCCATGGACTGAACATGTTACTGATTCTGCATAACCGACGGGTATCCGAGTTGCCTTCCTTTTGCTATGGCGCTCTGAATCAAATCGAGGAACTTTTTCTGCTGGTCTTTCTCAAGGGAAGCCTTAACCTCAAGGATGTGCGCCGTCACCTTCCATTCAAGCTCCTCCTGCATATCGTTGATCTCGGATACGGAGGCTTTGATGGCGTTGGCGTCAGGGGTATCGGCACGCATAAGGTTGAAGAGTTGGCCCCTTTTCATGGCAATATCCTGCCTTATCCGGTCAATCTCGGCTCGAAACGGTATCGCTTTCTCACGCATCTTTTTTATCTGTTCGGGACGCAGCGACAGTTCTTCAAATAGGAACTTGTTCTTCTGCATCTTGACGCCGAGGGGAGATACCCAGTAGGCATTCTTCATGTAGTAGCAATAGCCTGCGGCGCCGAGAAAGGAGAGGTTGAATATCAGTGAAACAGCCAGGGCAATCTTTACAAAACTGATCCTCATCGTCTCTCCTCCGTCATGACGAGATACGCCCTTCCAAGTGAATCAGGAGGCAACTCCTCGAAACTCTCCAGTGAAAGGGATGAGACAATTTGTTCCCCCTTGTGGTGCGGGACAAGATTATTTATCAGCAGGCCGCCAGACATGACCCCTGCCGTGATTGCCAGTAGAACTGCGACGGTTTCTGCAAATCCGGTAAAGAACGGGATCAGCGAAAATCCCTTCGCTGAAGGACCTCTTACTCTCTCCATAACCGACGAACGCAAGCCGGGGGGCGCGGAAAACCTTTCAGCATTGCTGAACAGGCCGCTCAGTCGCCTCATCTCGACGAGGTCCTTGGAACACCGGTCGCACTGCGCCAGGTGCGATTCGAGACGGACGACCTCCTTTGCTCCCAGCTCACCGTCAATATAGGGCGACAGATATTTACCGTCTTTTGAGCATCTCATGGCTGCTCTCCATTTATTTAAACGATCCATCTTCATCTTTGTTCCGTAAATTCCCCCATACTTTTCTTCAGCTCTTCCCGCGCCCGAGAAATCCTTGATTTTACGGTGCCGATAGAAACGTCAAGGACCTCCGCAATCTCTTCATAGGAAAGTCCTTCTAGTTCATTCAGGACAATCACCACCCGCAACTTTGTTGAGAGACTGTTCAAAGCGGCTTGCAAGGCCTGCATGGACTGCTTGGCGACATAGGCTGCTTCGGGTGAAGGAGCATGCGAGGGATAGTTGTCAATATGTTCTTCAAAGTCTTTCGAGAAGAAAAGCGAGTGGAGGGAGTATTTTCTTTTATGGTCGAGGCAGGTATTGACGGCTATACGATACAGCCAGGTGTAAAAGGACGAGGTCGGTTTAAAGCTCTTGAGTCCTTGGTACGCCTTTACGAAGGTGTCCTGCGCGGCGTCATTGGCGTCATCCTGGTTTTCCAGAATGTAGCGGCACAGGGTGTAGATTCTGTCCTGGTATTTCTGGACAAGTGTCCCGAATGCTGAGATATCGCCCTTTTTGAAGTTTTCGATAAAGCGGAAGTCGTCCATTTATAAGGGCCTGGTGCTGAGAACCATGGGAGTCTTTTGAGTAAATCGTCTTGATCCCCCGTCCGGGAATAGGGGTCACATTAATGATTAGGAGAAAATGACTTACTTGAAGAACAATTGACCACATACCTTATAGCGGATTTTGCACTTAAAGAAAGCCAAGTTTACGGTCGGAAAGTCTGGTTGAACAAACCACTCTGGGATGCGTTTGAGAATTCTTGGTAGACAGTGTCAAAATCCTGCATCTGAACGATCTCCTTACCACCCTTGCCATACAAACCACCCACCCACCAGCGCAACAACAGCTCCGCTAACACGCCTGGCCCAGAGTGAAAAGTTGGCAACGCCGCGGGCTTTTACAAATCCCTCCACAAAACCGGTGAAAGTCCCGGCGACAAGCATCAGAAGGGTATGCCCCAAGGCATAGGTGAAAAGAAGGGCAACACCGTAAAGCACCTCCCTCTTGGTGGCGACCAGGGTGAGTATCACTACCAGGACCGGGGTCGCGCAGGGAGAGGAAACCACCCCGAAGAAGAGGCCCAGCAGAAACGAGCCGATAATTCCCCCCTGCTTCGGTCGATAGTCATGCCTGACCGGGAGCCTGATCTCGTAGAACCCCATCATCTGCCCCCCCATAACCAGCGCCACGGTCCCGGCAGCAACGTACCACCATCCACCCAAAGTGCCGAACATGGTCCCCAGGAGCCCGGCAGCCGCGCCGAAAGCGGTGAAGGTGAGAGAGAGGCCGAGGATGAAGGCAAGGGAATAGCGAAACGCCTTCCAGCGGTCGCCGTCCGCGTAACCTCCGACAAAGCCGATCACAAGGGGGATGGTAGCCAGCACGCAGGGGGACGCAGAGGAGATTACCCCTGCCAGAAAGACCGCACCGAATGCAAGTAAAGGGTAGGTGGCGACGATCTGTTCGATGTTGTCGAGGAAGGTCATTTCAGCCCCGCAGCCTTCAACTCCTTCAGGATATCCCCCTTCTCCATGAAGCCAACATGGCGCTTGACCTCTTTCCCCTTGACATCAAAGAATATTTGGGTCGGAATCATCTGAATACGGAACTTCAGGGCAGCTGCCTGATCCTCATTGACATCGATGAACAGGACACTTGCTCGTCCCCGGTATTCATTGGACAGGGTTTCCAGGATCGGCGCCATCTTCTTGCAGGGGATGCAGTGACGGGCGCCCAGATCGATGACCGCCGGCTTGCCCGAAGCGAGGGTCTGCTTAACGACGGCGTCGGTGGCGGAAGGCAGTTCGGCACATGCGGTGCCGGCAAACATCAGAGTAATGGCAATAGCTGTCATGCAATGTTTCATGGTCACTCCTTAAAGTTTTAGTGATAATGACGCGAGTTTGTGGCGCGCTATAGCATTGCCAATATCTCCGCTACAGAAGCGACCTTGCCGGAGAATTTCACCTGACCGTCAATGACAAGGGCCGGTGTGCTCATGACCCCGTATTTCATGATAGATGGGATGTCTTCCACCTTCACAACTTCGGCGCTTTTGCCGCTTGCTTCCAGGGCTTTCTTAGTGTTTTCATAGAGTGCCTTGCACTTGGCGCAGCCGATGCCGAGAATTTCGATCTTCATGCTCATTTCTCCATTTCGCCTATCTAAATATAGTCTCCCCATAGAGCCGGGATGTTCATTTCAGCTTTAAAGGATCGCATTGAAAAGATACCCGACACAAATGATCGCCACCGCCACAATCCCAAAAAATACGGCCAACAAGCGGTTCTTCAAGACGTTCTTCAGGATGACGGCCTCGGGAAGCGACAGGGCCGTGACCGCCATCATGAAGGCGAGCACGGTGCCGATGGCCATACCCTTCTCCATAAGTGCCTGGACTATGGGGATAACACCGGCAGCATTGGAGTAGAGAGGAACACCCAGCACCACAGCCACCGGCACGGCGAACGGGTTGTCCCGGCCCGCCCAGCGGACCAGAAAATCCTGGGGGACGTAACCGTGGATGAAAGCGCCGAGGCCGACCCCGATAACCACATACGGCCAGATCTTTTTCAAAAGATCCATGGTGTACTGCTTTGCGTAGTCGAGCCTCTGCTGAAGGTTCATTACCGTGATTTCAGCGTTTCCCACCTGCATCTCCCAAACATAATCCTGAACGTACCGCTCCATCTTCAGCCGGCCGATGACAATCCCGGCGACGATAGCGACCACCAGACCGGAGCCGATATAGATAAGGGCGATCTTCCATCCGAACAGCCCCCATAGCATTATGAGTGCCACCTCGTTTACCATCGGCGATGAGATGAGAAACGAAAAGGTCACTCCCAGCGGCACTCCCGATTCCACGAAACCGATGAAGAGCGGCACTGCCGAGCAGGAGCAGAAGGGAGTGACTATGCCCAAAAGCGCCGCCAGGACGTTGCCGATGTATACCCGTTTATGGGAGAGGATACGCCTGGTCTTCTCGGGAGGAAACGATGAGCGGATGACGGCGACAACGAAGATGATGGTGGAGAGCAGGAGGAATATCTTCAGTGTGTCGTAGATGTAGAAATTGAGCGCCTCGCCGAAACGAGAACCGGGGATTAGGCCAATGAGGTTGAAGACGATGTAGTCGGCAAAGCTTTTTAGCATGATATATAACTCATGAGTTCTTGGTTGCTCACTCAATGAAACAAAAATATTTACCTTCGGAAACTTAGATCGCCTTCAACAGTTCGTGCCGCCCGGCTATTTCCTGTTTTACGAGAATGGTTGCAATGTCCACAATTTCCAGAATCTCCGGGTGTTTGATGGCGTAGTAGATCTTCAACCCTTCCTTGCGGCGGGAAAGAATCCCGGTGGTCAGCATCAGGACCAGGTGGCGGGAGGTATTAGACTGCTCCTCGCTGATGGCGGGGAAGATCTCGCAAACGCAACGTTCGCCGTCCCGGAGAAATTCGATTATCTTCAGACGGGTCGGCTGGGCCAAGGCTTTCAGGATATCGGCCCTGAAATTGGAAATATCGTTCATGGTAGCACCTCTTATATGATTAGTTGATCATATAATCATATATAAAATGCTGTCAAGCAATTATTTGTTGATCGACGTCACATACTCATTGAGGTAAGGAAAGCGAGGGCTGATACGGTTACCAAAGTAAAAGGCGGCCACCGACTGGTTTAGAAAGGATCAAGAATTAATGGTGAAAACTGAGCAAATGGCCGAAGGTTTTTCCCTCGGCCCTTTGCCTGAAGCCTAATCCGGTCTTATATCTACATATGCGTCGCGGGTGAAGGCATATAGTCGTTATGGCACGCATAGCAGTTCCAGATCCAGTAGTTGTCTCCCTGAATTTGTTGAGGAATGGCGTGATCCGCCTGGTTGGTCGAGGTGAATTCCGCGTGTGTGCTGTTATGGCATCCCTCACAGTATAGTTGCCCGCTCATCTTGGCATCGGGGGTGTTGTTCAGGACGGAATTGCGGAAGAGCGTATTGCTGTTTTCCTGGTGTTTGGTATCATGGCAGTCGCCGCAGCGCGGTTCCTGAAGCCATGGCTGGCGGCCGTTTGCCAGTGAGGCGGTCATGCCGTACATGTCTCCGTGACAGTCCATGCAACTCTTTCCGGCATGGGACATGAGCCCGCGCAGGCATCTGGTTCTGGGACCCGGATGGCAGTTGTAGCAGGCGGGTGTACCGGGGTCGGCGCTGACATTCATTTTATCCTTATGGAAACTGTGCATCGCCAGGGAAAGATTCTCCACACCCTGCTTCCCCGCGGCCCCGAGGGCGTTGTCGGCATGGCACTCCGCGCACATATGCGGTTTCCCGGTTGCCTGATCGGCGACCAGTGTTGTGCTGTTGTGCTTGTCGTGCATCTGGAGGATGTTGAGAAACGTATTGGCCGTGCCGTGGCAATTTGCGCAGTTAAGCTCGGTGGAGACGGGAACGACCACACTGGCAGTCTGCGTCACGGTACCGTCGCTCACGGTGATCAGGGCGGCCCCGTATGGGTCCCAGGTGCCGTCGTCGTCATAAGGAGTAACGGGAATCCCGGTGGCGACAAAACCCAGCCCTTTCGGATCAACCGCCATATTGCCGGCCAGCGGGGTCCCGGTAATCCCGACATTGGGGGCCGCAGTAAAGCCGTACTTGGCCGCATAGGTCCAGAAGTTGGTATTGAGGGCGGAATTGGTCTTGTTGGGGATGGAGTAGCTGACGGTGATGCCACTGGTCACGACCCACACACCGCGCTCGATCACCTGGACATGGAGGGTGTTGTACGGTGGCAGGATCAGGAAATACGAGTAGTCGTCCTGGGCGCAATGCATCCCCAGATCGTTCCAGGCGAGGATGGTGTATTTGTCGTTTCTGGCCGCGGCTGGGATCATCTGGCTGGGCAACAAGTTGGTATAATCCACATACGCTCCGTGGGCTTGAGTCAGCGCCCAGTTGAGAGTGGTGGTTGCATTAGGAGTAACGGAGCAGATGCGAAATGTCGTTTCGAAGCCATTTTTCGTAGCGCTGAGTGTATAATTACCGGCTCGCCGCGCCATCGTGAATACGCCGTTTGCATCCGTAGTTGCGGATGATGCACCGTCGCTTACGGTTACCCCGGCTATCGGAGCACCGGTTGCCATGTCGGTGACCACTCCTGAAACAGCGCCGCTGCCGGCGCCACCGCCTCCACCTCCACCGCCGCTGCAAGCGGTCATGTTGATGGCGAGAAGCATTGCCATTCCCGTCAACAGCACGTTTACACAATGAGATTTCATATTGTCCCCCCTTGGGCTTATGTTTTCTGTTAATCTCATGCGCTTTCTTTCAAAATTACCACTACTTTTGCTGATGTCTCTGTTTTTAGATTTCCCCTTTCTCCCATCATCCCATCGGGCCATCACCCCCATCTCTGCCTGAGGAGATGCACCCGGTTGCCGAACCTGAACAAGGGTCGGATTGTGTGCATCTCTCTTCAATGGATTGACGGCCGGTTGTTTTGCCAGAATTTTTATCTACTCCAGATGTATTCCGTGTCGGAACGATGGCCAACGCCTTTTTCTGCACCAGCGCCTCGATCATCTTTTTCTTCCCCTTAGCCAGGAGCCTCTGTACCGTCGCGCGGGAAACACCCATCTTTTCACCGGCAGTTTTCTGATCCATATCCTGACTGTCGCACAGGAACAGGGCCTCTATTTCATCATGGAAGATGGGGATAATTTCCAACTGGGCGAGCGGTATGCGCGCCGGCTTGAATACCTGGTCGTATTGCGAACAAAGGGTGCATACATAGTTTCTCGGTTTTTTGTGGCGTGGCGTCACAATTCCTTCCTTTCTGCAACTTGGTCTTTTTACTCAGAAAAGAAAACATGGGAATCTATTGAGTCATCCCATTTCCAGAAGGTGCTCAACAAACGGTAAAGGCTATAGCCGCCTTAATCCCACCAATTGCTCTGATAGAGTCATATCTGACCATTACCGTATTTATTCGATTGGTCGATTGGAAAAGAAAAGAGCGCCTACTTAAATATTGGGCATATGCTCAGTATAAAATACTTAATTTGACTGTCAAGATGCTTGGAAAAAGTTTTAGGCTAGGCCAAGACCGGTCCCACGGCGGTTGACAGCCCAGAATCGGCAAGGGAATCCTGATCGATCATGCGACCGGCGTGATAATCGGTGAAACGGCGGTCGTCGACGACGATGTCTCCATGCTCCATGAAGTCACCCTGGGGGGTACCGAAAAGGAATGCGGGGACCGGCATCCGAAGGTCGGCAACGGGGTCCTCATCGGCGCCGGGGGCAATGATCCTGGGTAATGTGAAGATAGGCGAGGGTTCGACGATGGCTGCCTACAGCGTGGTCCTGAAGGATGTGCCGCCCCGCTCCACGGTAGCCGGTATTCCGGCCAGGATCGTTGGACACCCTGTGGCAGCTGTGCCATCGCACTATATGGACCAGAATTTCGAACTGGACTACTGCATTTAATGGGTGACCGCGGCGGGCGTAAAA
>JBGPID010000019.1:0-17424 GCA_041484725.1 Geobacteraceae bacterium
ATAAATCCGTGTGAAAGGTTTTTGATTCTCTGAATTCAAAGCCAAAACCTGCACACGGATTGGACGGATATTACGGATAAAATCAGATAAATCAAAACCGTAATAAAGGTTTGATCCGCCTTTATCCGTTTGATCCGTATAAATCCGTGTGAAAGGTTTTTGATTCTCTGAATTCAAAGCCAAAACCTGCACATGTGTCTCCGCGTGAAACCCGCATCCGGTCGTTTATCCCGTTATCGCCTCTCCACCCGTTTTCCCAACTTTTATCAGACCGTCGTGAAACTGTAACAAATATGGGGTAGAGTCTCTTCTTCAATATCGGACGCGATAGAGAATCACTATTACCTAAATAACCCTCTAAAATAAGGAGTTACGACAATGAGTTCCGTTATAAAAGCACTTCTTAAGGGGAGCATATGCCTGCCGCTGATTGCGCTGGCGCTCTCCGGTTGCGCGACCGTTGAATCAGGACAGCCCATTAAGGCGGGAGACAGAGTCGGTGTCCAATTCACCTGTCGCCTGCCGGACGGCGAGGTTGCGGCTAGCACCGATCCGGCTGGCGAAGACGCGCTCCGTCATGCTTCCCGGATATATGAAAAGAGGAGCAGGAACGATGCGGTGGTCGTGGAGGCCAGGGCGGTAAATGACAGCGCGTCGGGATCGCTCAGGAAATCGCTTGAAGTCGAGATCATTGACCGGCTTGCCGGCGCGGTGGTGGGGTTGAAGAGCGGCGCCACTACAGGTGTCGACCTGAAGGCAGAGCGTATCAGCGGACTTCCGCAGGAAGAGCAGTTCATAAAAATTGCCCGGAAAAGGAAACATCCAAAGGACTTGAAGTTAACCAGGGAAGAGTACAGGGGAAGAACGGGCAAGGATGCAACCGTGGGCCAGCCGTTTAACGACAATCCCGCTCTATCCGGGAAGGTGGTGATCGTGATCGGCGAAGAGGTGGTCATACGCTTTGTCCCCAAGGCAGAAGAGGTTGATCTGGATTTCGGCAAGTGGTTAATAAAAGAAAAGGAAGATCACTTCGAAATCGAGATCAAGGCCGAGAAGGGCACCCTGGTAAGGACTACCGGTATGGTGGGGCGGATTACCGATGTGGATAATGAGTTTATCTCACTGGATTACGGCCATCCTTTTGGTGGAGAAACGTTGCATTGTGACGTCACAGTGGAGCATGTCAAGCTCGGGTTGAAGAATAAAACGTCAGAGGAGCCGGCGACTTCGCCTGCCGGCCGCATCGGAGTCGAAGAATCACAACAGATGATCAACGATGCGCTGAAGGCTGTGGTGGAAAAAGAGAGTGACGGCATTTCAGCCAATAAGCCGATCACTGCACAAGCTGGCGATCTGGTCACGGTCGATTACACGGCGGCGCTGGAAGACGGCGCCATTTTCAGCACCACGTCCAAGAGTGCAGCAAAAGACCCGGCGAGGAAAAGGGTTTCCTGGTATTCCCAGACGCCGGTCTACGCCTCAGAAGAAATAATGGCCGGAAAACAGGAACTCCTCCCCGGCCTCGGGGATGCGGTGGTCGGCATGTCTGCCGGTGAGAAGAAACAGGTGAAATTGGGCCCGGACAAGGCATTTGGCCCGGCCGACCCGCAGAAGCTTATCCAGTTCCCCTGTAGCCGTACCATTCCCAGGGTCATCCGCATGCCCGCGGAAGAATACGTTAAACAATTCTCCTCGTTCCCCGTATTGAACGGTGAAGTCGATCTCGGCCCATATTTAAAGGCACGGGTTACGGAGGTTACGGAACGGGATGTGGCGCTGGAGTCCCTTGCAAAGGACGGTCAGACCTCAACCGATAGTTACGGAACGGTCACTGTCAGATTGGCCGGCGACCAGGTTACAACCATCCTGAAACCACTGATCGGCGCACAGTTCCCGATCAAGGAGGGAATGGGGATAATTTCCGCTTCGGACGGGAAGACATTTACCGTGGATACCAATCACCCCCTGGCAGGCAAAACAATCGTCCTCGACCTGGGGGTGATCAAGGTGACCAGGGCAACGGCCCTGCAAACCAGGCCCGTCGACTGGATCGAGGGGTACGAAAAGGGTCTTGCAAAGGCGAAAGAAGAGGGGAAACCGGCTGTGCTGGTACTCTACGCCGACTGGTGCGGCTTCTGCAAGAGGCTCTTTGCCGAGACCATGTCTGATCCGCGGATAGAAAGGATCAGGGACAAATTCGTCTGGCTGAAGGTCAATTCGGACAAGGAAACAAAGTACAAGGAGCAATACGGGCAGAACGGCTTTCCCATGATAGTGCTCCTCAAGCCCGACGGCACGGTGCTGAAGAAAATCGACGGCTACCGTGACGCCAATGCGCTGAAGACAGAGCTGGAAGGGACTTTCTGAAACAATAAAAAGGCTGAAGGCAAGCCCTGAAATCAAAACCGGCACACGGATTAGACGGATTTTACGGATAAAATCGGATAAAACAAAACTTGCAAATCTTTTTACTATTTTAAATCTGCCTTTATCCGTTCGATCCGTTTTAATCCGTGTGAAATGTTTTTTTGCTTTTTTAATCCAAAGTCAAAATCCGGCACACGGATGACACGGATTTATACGGATAACATCTAGATAAACCAGACCCATTAAAAAGATTTTGATCCGCATTGATCCGTCTAATCCGTTTAAATCCGTGTGAAATACTCTTTTAAAGGTGTTCCCATAATGCTCCTCCCCGTTAGATCGGCGGTTGTATCTTCTGTAATGTTATGTTTCCTCTCCATGGCCCTATTCGCCATGCCGGTTTACGCCGAAAACGCCGCGGACGGGTCACCGGCAGAGCCGGCAGCGCAGGAGGAGATGGAACGCGGCGCCCAGCCGCAACCCCAACATGCCCAGCAGCCCCAACAGGAGCAGACCTTCGAGATATACGCCTTCAAGCTTGAGAGGAACACCCTCTTTACGACCCAGCGCCTCCTGGATCTCCTGGACGACCTTGTCGGCCCCGGCAGAACGGCGGCGGACGTGGAAAAGGGACGGGACATCCTGGAGAAATTTTACCATGATGAAGGGTACCCGTCGGTACTGGTGAACATCCCGGAGCAGAAGGTGGAAGACGGCATGATCCGGCTGCAGGTGATCGAAAGTAAAATCAGCGTCACCAGGGTAACCGGAAACCGCTATTTCTCCACGGAACATATCCTGGACAGACTTCCGTCGCTTGCGCCGGGGACCATTATCCACGCCCCCGATGTGGAGAACGAACTCGGCAAGGTGAACAGGAACCCCGACCTCAAGGTAGCCCCCACCGCCATGGCGCCGGGGAAGGAGCTGGGGACCATCGAAGTGGACCTGAAAGCGGAGGACAAACGCCCCTTTCACGGCAGCCTGGAGGTCGACAATCGCAACAGTCATGACACCACCCCGCTCAGGCTGAACCTTGGCGCCCATTATGACAATCTCTGGGGGATCGAGCATGCACTGGGAGTGCAGTACCAGTTTTCACCACAGAAACTCGACGAGGTGGAGGTCGTTTCCGGCTCCTACACCCTTCCTGCACCCTGGAACAGAGATACCAGCATTGTTTTCTACGGCGTCTATTCGAACAGCAATACCACCACCTTCAGCACCAACTTCAACTCCATCGGCAAGGGGGATATCTTCGGCGCCCGTTACGTAATCCCCTTTCCTTCATTCAAAGCATTCAATCATACGGCGATCCTCGGTTTCGACTACAAGAATTTCGCCGAAAACACTGGGCTGGTGGGCGACCCCAAGGGCATGGTCAGCAGTCCAGTGGAATACATGCCCCTCTCCTTTGCCTACAGCGCTTCGCTCACCGATTCCACGGGGACCACAATGTTCAACTCCGCCTTCAACATGGCGTTCCGCGGCCTGATATCCCGGCCGCAGAATTTCTCTGACAAGCGTTTCCAGGCGCGGGAGAATTATTTCTATACCACACTCGGCCTGGAACGGCAGCAGAAGCTTCCCTTGGGGGCAGGCCTCGGCGTGAAGCTGGATGGCCAGGTCGCGGATCAGCCGCTCATCTCCAACGAAGAGTATCCGGCCGGCGGCATGGAGAGCGTGCGCGGCTACAAGGAGAGCGAAGCAATGGGGGACAGCGCTGTTCGCGGGACGATCGAACTGAAGGCGCCGGACCTTGCGCCGCACTTCGGACTTGGCGAACGGTTCCAGATCATCCCCTATAGCTTTTACGATTTCGCGGCCCTCTGGGTGAAGGAGCCCCTGCCCGGTCAGGAGGCGGCGACGGATCTGCAGGGGACCGGCATCGGCATCCGCGGCTTTATTTTCAAGGATGTGGAGTTTCAGACCGATCTCGGCTTTGCCCTGGTCAATACGAACCAGACAAAGAGGGGGGACCATCAGGTCTATTTCAAGGTGAAGTATCAGTTTTAAAGGCAGTGGAACATTGGGCAGTGGACAGTGTAACAGTTGAACAGTGGACAGTGGAACAGTGGATGCAGTGGGCATTTTACTGTTCAACTGTTTAACTGATGAAGGAGTTCTTGCCATGAAGAAAAAAACTGTTGCTTTGATGCTGGCGCTCAACATGCTGATGAATCCGGCCATGAGCCTGGCCGGCACCCTCACCATACCGGGATTTTATGGAAAGGTTACGCTCCCCACCGTTCTGGCCAACCAGCTTCCGCAAGTGAAGCTGAACGCCGACGGCAGTCAGGCGGCAATTGGCGCAACAGTGGGCAATTCTGTCAACGGCCAGATGAACATCGACCAGAACCAGCAAAACGCTACGATTAGCTGGGATAAGTTTGACATCGGCGCGAAAGCGACGGTCTACTTTAAGCAACAAAAACAAGTTTACAATGAGAAAACCAAGACTTTGGAATGGGTGGCCCAGCCGACTTGGGCCGCCCTCAACCGCATCTATGACCTGAACCCGAGCCAGATATTCGGAAAACTCAAGGCGGACGGCAAGGTCTACCTGATCAACCAGAACGGAATCCTCTTCGCTCCCGGCTCCCAGGTGAACGTACACTCCCTGATTGCTTCGACCCTTAACCTGAAGGATGCCGATTTTTTTAACGGTCTCCTCCGCTTCAGGGCGGAAAATTATCAGGATCCGAACTACGACTCCGGTTCCGGCACGGCTGCCGCTGCCAATAACATGACCTTACTGCCGCCGGATGCCTATACAGCGGTTTCCAATTTCGGGAATATAACCACCGACGCAGGGGGAAGCGTGTTCCTGCTGGGACCCTATGTGGAGAATGGCGGGATCATAACCGCGCCAGTGGGAAAGATCAACCTGGTGGCCGTGAAAGGGGCGGGAATCGGCGCCTCTCCCGACAACTGTGAGGTGAGCATCGTCGAGAGCAGCGATCCGGGAGCAATTGACGTGGCCTTCAGCGATAAGGCAATTACCGGCACAACGGTCAATCTTGCAAGCGGGCAACTTATAGCCGACAGCGGCAGGATAGGACTTTATGGATCCGTAGTGCAGCAGGACGGTCTTATTCGCGCAGTTTCCGCGGTTAAACGCGGAGGAGAGATCTACCTTGCGGCCAGCGACCGGGTGGTGACCGGCACGAACAGTCTGACCGAATCGCCGGTCAGCAACTCCACGGAGAAGGCCGACCAGTCGTTTGCTTTTTCAGGCGGGACCATCTCTATCGGCGGCCTGACCACAAAAACCGACGAGGTGAGCCTGCAGGTCAATCAGCCACTGCGGCAAATCGAACACAATGGTGCAATTTCAGCTCCTGGCGGCAAGGTAACCTTGAACGCGGTAGAGCAGGTTCTTCTGGGGAGCGGCAGCAGCATCAACGTCGCGGGGCTTTGGGTCGATGAACCGGCCTCGGCCGCCATGATTGAAGTCCAATTCAACAGCGTTCAACTGGCGGACGCTTATGACCAGAAAAATGGCCCGCTCAAGGGGCAAAATACGCAGATCAACATGCTGAACGGCTCCTCGATTGGAAATGTAAGCGGTTATTATACTGCTCAGGAAAAGACGGCCCGGGAACGGAGCATCAAAGGGGGATCCGTTACCATCGACGGCTTTACGGGTGCTGCGACCGATAATCCACTCGGACAATTGATCGTCAAGGATGGGGCGGCCATCGACTTTTCCGGGGGGGGGGTCCGTTACAGCGCCGGGACAGCCTCAACCACAAAGCTCCTCTCCGGCAATACCATCTATGACATCAGCAGTGCGCCTCAATCGCTTTCTTATCAGAAGATACTCAGCAGCCAGAAGGTGGTGAACAAGAGATTCGGCATCACCCAGGAATTCAAGGGGCTTTATCTGGGAGGCGGGACGCCGCTGAGCGATTATGTTCCGGCCCGGATCGCTGGGAGCGACGCCGGCACCTTCTCCATGGCGGCCCGCCAGGTGGTGCTGGACGGCACCCTGAACGGCTCGGTGACCCGCGGCCAGTACCAGACCCAGGTCACATCCCGCAGCGCAACAGATCACCAGGCATACGATATCTCCGTGGCCCGCGGGCTCGAAGAGCCGTCCGGTGGTACACTGATAATCGGCCGGGACCCGGGCGGCGCGGACAATAAGGGGACATCTCAACTGCTGTTCGACTCCGTGGTGGAGGAGATTGCGGTATTGCCGACGACAATCCCTCTCGGCGCGGGCGACACCCCCACCGGGAGCCGGACCGAGCTTTCCGCCGCAATCCTGAACAACGCCGGGCTGAGTAAGCTGGAACTCTTCAGCAATACTTCTGTTTCCATCGAGTCCGGAGCAAAGCTCTCCCTCCTTCCCGGCGGCAGTTTCACCGCCAGGGCACGGCGGATTGTGAACACGGGTGAGGTGCATGTCGCAGGCGGCAGCGCCGAATTCATGATAAGAGACAACATCACCTCTCATCCTTTCCTTTATGACAGCACAACCCAGCAACTCGACGTGGTGAACACGCGTTACGCCCAAATACTGGATTCGAAGGATTCGCCCCTCCTCTATTTCGCACCCGGCAGCGTGGTATCGGTAGCCGGCGGGAAGGTCGACAACAGCAGCGCCGCAATAGGCGCTTCGGGAACGATCCGCAACGGCCATACTAGCGGCGGGCAGCTTACCATACAGGACTTCACCGTCGACGGTACGAGCACCGGCAATAATCTGGTGGTGGCCGGGGGCGCCCTCCTGGACGTGAGCGGCGGCTACCAGATTGACCAGAAGGGAAAACTCAAAGGTGGCGATGCGGGGACGCTGACGTTGCGGGCGATGAACCTGACCCTGGCCGGAGATCTGCGCGGCCTGGCCCTGCCGGGTCAAAAAGGAGGGGCGATAAATCTCCATGCAGGCGAAATCGTGGTGGGTAAGACCGGGTCTGACTCTCCGGTAGGCGGCAAACTGCTGTTGGCCGATAACCGGTTCCAGGAGACGGGCTTCACGAGGATCGGGCTTACCGCAATCAACAATATCACCTTCGAAAGCGGGACCGACCTAGAGCCGTCCACGGCCCGGCTGCCGTCCCCCACGCCCGGCGGCGCTGCCGTCTCCAACAGTTACGTGCCGGCGGGAAAGGGTTTCACTTCCGGCTACCTGGGACCGACCTCAATATCGGCCGAGGCCGGGAAGAATATCTACCCCGGCACCGCCGGGACCCTCCTGGATCCGGACGCCACCATCGATCCCAACCAGTCCGCGCGGGTAACCGTCGCTTCGAGAGCGACCGTTAAAACGGCGCCCGGTGGCGCCATCACCATGACCGGTCCGTCTGTTGAAGTGGCAGGGGACCTCCAGGCCCTCGGCGGTAACATCTCTCTTAAGGCAACCGTCCACGATTTGAAGATAAACGGGACGGTCGATGCCTCCGGCTATCTCAAGCCGGTTACGGATACGGTTGCGGGGCAGCCGGCCGGTCCCGCCCCGCAGGCGGCCGGCACGGTCTCCCTGGAAGCAACCGCCGGCAGCATAATAATGAATACCGGGGCGAAGGTGGACGTCTCAGGCACGGCGCCTACGGAGAGGCTTATAAGCGGTCCTGATGGCAAGCCGGTCCAGGTAACTGTGGCAGGTGATCCGGGGAGTCTGAATTTAACCTACGGCACGGGACTGACCCTCGATGGTGAAATCGACGCACATGGCCGCTATACGGGGGTGCGCGGCGGGACGCTGACCATTAAGAAAACTCTGGCGACCGGCGACGGTATGACCTTTTCCGAGGGGGATATGCGCCGATACCAGGCAGATGGCTTTGATGCCCTGACCCTTCAGAGTGCCACCTCGATCGCCTTCAACGGCCCGGTGGATTTTACCGCGGGCCGGAGTTTCACCCTTGATGCGCCCTTGATTACTGGGACGGGACATGACGATGTCACCCTGAACGCCCCCTGGATCCGGCTGGTCAATACGAGCAGTTATCTGCCGGGAACCGTCGCAGCCGGGGTGGGAAGCGTTTCGCTGCTCACCCTTGGCGGTGATTGGATCGATCTGGAGGGGAGCACCTCCGTAACGGGATTCGGCAACGTTCTGCTGGCGGCCCGGCGGGATATGCGGTTTACCGACCGGATTTACCCGGACCCGAGTAAAAACGGCAATCTCGCCTGGTTCGGGGAGATGGTCACAGCCGGCAACCTGACTCTTAAGGCTTCACGCATCTATCCGACGACGGCTTCGGATTTCACCATCACCTCCCACGGGAAGGTCACTATAAAACCCAGCGGCTATAGCGACACCACGCCGATTTACTCCGCCGGCGGAAAACTGACGATCAATGCGGATCAGGGGATCGAGCACCAGACACAGGCCGTGCTGGCGGCCCCGATGGGGAGCATCACCCTCAACGCCACCGGTTCGGGCCAGGACGGCCGGGTCTACCTGGCCGATGGGAGCGTGATAAAAACCTCCGGCGAGGCCCCGGTCAATTACGGCTCATTTGACGGGACGTTCTGGACAGTCAAAGACTTGGATACATCAACCAAAGGCCAGGCGGTAAACGGGGCGCCGGACAAATCGATATCCGTCAACGGCGACCAGGTATTCGTCATGAAAGGTGCGCAACTGGACTTTGCGGGTGGAGGGTCGATATACTCCTACCTTTACGAGGCAGGCATCGAGGGGACCACCAATCCGATCTCCATCGCAGGGACCTCCGCTCTGACCGGGTTAAATACGCGCGGCAACCGGTATGTGATCATGCCGGATAATTCGGTGCAACTCCCCGGTTTTACGGATAAGGTTTCGGGCAAGGTGCTGGGCGCCGTTCACCTGGAGGCGACGACGCTCAGCAACGGCACCAGGCTGAAGGAAGGGACCTATTCGATCCTCCCCGAACAGTTTGCCTTTTTGCCCGGGGCGCTTGTCATTACCGACCTGGGATCCACGGTGGGCGCGGGGGGGCGCCAGATTACCAGTGACGGGTACCGTATAGCAGGGGGATACGAGACATTCCTCGGCACCAGTGTAAAGTCCCCTGTTCTAGAGGCATATTCGATAAGATCAGCCGCGGACGTCCTCGGGGAAGGTCATTTCACCGTCAAACAACTGGTGGCGGGAGACGCCGGCAGCATGTCCATAAAAGGGAATACGACAGTGATGGCCGGCACCGTGAAAGCAGGCCCACTGCCGGGATACAATGCCGGCTCCCTCACGCTGGGCGGCGCCGAAATAGATGTTCAGGAAACAGTGACCGCCCTTGATGATACTTTCGGTTTCGACTCAACTGTGCCGCAAGAGCTGGAGGGAAAGCTCCAAATCGCCGCTTCCACGCTGTCCGGCTTCGGTCTGGGGGAATTGAACCTGGGTGATGCCCAGACGACCTCGAAGCTCACCGTGAAACAGAAGAGCGTACTGGATGTCGCGAACATAAACCTGATCGCAAATGATTTGGTCACGATCGAATCCGGGGCACAGGTCAACGCGGTTTCGCAAAGCAACGGGGGTAAGGTTTCCATTACGGTTGTCAATAACCATGACAATGGACCCGGCCAGGTGAAGGGGAATGGAAAAATCGATATCCAGACGGGCGCCAAGGTCCATGCATCCAGCTCCGTGACCCTGAATGCCAACGACGTAAACCTACAGGGGGACCTGACGGTGGCTGCCCATGGGTCCATGAACCTGACCTCAAACTCCATATATTTCGTCCCCGATTCTTTCACGAAAAGCGGGAATGGCCTTTATCTGACCGAGGGGTTCTGGAAAAGCTTCGCAAACTATGATCAGGTCACGCTGACCAGCAGCTCCGACCTGAACTTCCAACGGGACGTAACCATGACGACGGGGAACGCCCTGACGCTGGATGCAGGCCGCTTCACCGGGCAAACCAAAGTTGCCTTTAATGCCCATAAGATCACCCTGCAGAATTCCGGCGGCGCAGCGCCGGCGCCTGTGACAGGCAACGGCAACCTGACGCTGAATGCCAATGAGATACAGGCGCACGGTAACGTGGCTTTTGACGGTTTCGGCACCGTAAATCTGACAAGCACAAATGACCTGACTCTCTTGGGGGCGGGGTCACTGAAGAGCGGAGGCGACCTGAACATGACCACCGCCCGTGTGACCACCTCCTTTTACCGTGATGCGAACAACACCTACAATGCGGCCGATTTCACCATCGCCACCGACGGCGCCGTCAACATCATGAACAGCGGAGGGAAAGCCGGGACCGGCGTGACCCCCGGGGGCAGCCTGGCAATCACCGGGCGGAGTATCACCGATTCGGGAACCATCGAGGTCGCCTCCGGAGTGGTGAAGTTGACGGCTACCGGCAGCGGAGCCGGTGATGGCGTAAACATCACTGATCGGACCTTCAATGTCACGGACACGAACGGCAACTCCAAGCAGGTAACTACCTATGGGACGATACTGGCGCAGGGAAGCAAACAGGCGACGTCCGGCACGGCCACGACCGGGGAATACGATTACACTCCCGGTGGCCGGATTGTTCTCAGCAGCGCCAACGGCGGCATCAACCTGAAGAGCGGGACCGTGCTCGACGTTTCCGCCAGGGAACAGGGGGACGCCGGCGCCATCAGCCTCTCCGCGCCGACAGGCGCCGTGGCGATGAACGGCGCCCTTCTGGGGAACGCCTCGTCCGGTTATGCCGGCGGCTCTCTCACCCTTGACACGAACGCCCCCTCCCTGGACTTCACGGCGCTGAACGGCAAGCTGGGGGACGGCGGTTTCACCGGGCGGCTCAACATCCGCGCCCGCCAGGGAGACCTGACGCTAGACCAGGGAAAAAAGATGACAGCCGAAGAAATCGTGCTGGAGGCGGACGGCACCGACGGCAATGGTTCCGTGGTTTACGGAACCGGTAATATTAATGTAAACGGCACCATAACTGCCACGGATGGGACGAACGGCGGCAGGGTGGAACTGTACGCACAGAACGACCTAACGGTTACCGGCAGTATCAAAGCTACTGGCGCTAAAGGTGGAGATGTTTACCTCGGCAGTGAAAGCGGTATGCTGAGCCAGAGCGGCGTGATAGATGTTGCCGGTACTTCCGGTTCGGGAGGGAGCGTCACTCTGCGAGCACTGCGCAATGGGAGCGGCGTGAATATGGCCCTGCCCGGCCAGATAAACGGGGCGTCCCAGGTTGTGGCCGAAGCTTTCAAGGTTTATAACAACAATTCAAACTACACAATATCGACGGCAGATGTAACAAGCTGGATGAAAGATGCTTCCGATTACATTGCCACAGCGGCAATGCCAGCTGGCTGGAGTACCCGGTACCACTTCCGCCCCGGCATAGAGATTCAGAGCGGCGGTGATATCACGTTGTCATCCAACCTGGACCTCTCTCCCAATTCGGGTCTCACTGACCGCTTTGGCTCTGCCCTCGAAGCTGGCGTCCTCACCCTCCGCGCCGCGGGGAACCTGAACATCAACGCGAACCTGGTAGATCATCCTACTACGTCATATACGACACTGCACAGCGATACTTTACAGCCTTCCTGGGGGATAAACCTGGTCGCCGGGGCCGACCGGAGCGGAGCCAGCCCATTCGCCGTCAATACGGCGAAGTCGGGCGACCTGACCATCAGTAGCGGACACCTGGTCTACACCGAGAATGCCCCCATCCGGTTTGCCTCCGCCAATAATACCAATATCTACTCGGGGGTTGCCTCCGGTTACATGATCACGGGTTCGCAAACTGTTAATGACAGTACAACCGCCAACGGCGCGGGTAAATTCTCGCCGATTAGCTACACATTGGCAAATTATGGCGGGACCATTCGCGGTGATGTCGGCAACGACCTTACCATCAATTCAGGGACCAGTACCACCGGCGCTATCCAGACCGCCACGGGCGACATCGAGCTGAGGGTCGGCCATGACCTTTCCCTGGGGAGTTCAAGCGGCTTCGGCGCCATCCGCACCACCGGAGAATATGCAAAAGGTGCCACAGTCGAGACCGGCCCCGGCTCGGGCGTCATACGCCCTGCAAAGATAACCGATTACTGGACCTATCAACATGGCGGAAACATACGACTCGACGTCGGCGGGGCGGTTTCCGGAGACGTTTCGCCGACTGCCTGGGATTATGCCTACGGGGGGGGGACTTCACTCAAAAAGAAGAATATGCGTGTTGCCGCCAGCTTCGGTGACGACGACAAGAGCGAAAACAGAAGCACCAGGGGTATCGCCACCATGGGGGGGGGCGACATATCGGTCCGGACGGGGGGCGCGTTCAATACCCAGATCGGCGCGTTCGGCACCGATGATCTCAATTACTCCGGTTCCGGCAATCTCACTATCGTTGCGGGGGGCGATCTCAAGGGCCGGTTCCGCGTCATGGACGGTACCGCCAGCCTGACGAGCGCCGGCAATTTTGGCGCATCGAATAATAAACAGGTCCTCGAAATAGCGGATTCGCAGCTTACCCTGTCGGCCCAGGGGGATGTCCATGTCGGGGCGTTCGTGAACCCCGACAACAGCCGGGATGGTATTTTCTTCGGCTCAAATCAGGGTACGTGGAACCTGACCTACGGCAATGACACCAGTGTCTCCATCGCTTCGCTGGCTGGGGATGTCACCTTGTACGGGGAGAACACGTTCGCTAATTATAACAGTACAACCTTTGCGGCCCGGCAACGTATCCTCCCCGCCACATTCGCGCTGGTTGCCTCCGGATATGTGCGGCTGCTGAATGATTTCTGCCAGGCACCGGCACCGAAGGGGAATTTGCGGCTCGTTGCCGGCGGCTCCATAGATGGAGGATCAACTTCCGGAGCGATTGTGAAAGACGCAAAGATATTCATGACAGACCGGGACCCGCTATCTTTTTACGGCTACCTGACAGGGACGCCTCCTGATTTGACTACCGATGACGTTTCGGCCAAGGTCCTTGTCCACATGGGGGACGCCAACCCCATCGAGATAAGCGCCGTTGGGGATATCAGGAATCTGCAGCTCTACCTCACTAAAAAGGCGGAGATCACGGCGGGTGGGGATATCCTGGGAATGGTCTACTCCGGTCAGAATATCGATGCCGCGGATGTGTCAAGTATTCGGGCAGGGAGGAATATCCATTACGACTATATCCTGGGAACCAGTTCAACGGGGAATGTGAACGTTAATGATCTGGGAATCCAGCAGGGAGGACCCGGCGCTCTGGTGGTTCAGGCCGGAAATGATATCGACCTGGGCAATTCCCAAGGGATCAAAACAACAGGAAATTTCAATAGTCCTCTCCTCGGAAACAAGGGGGCCGATCTGATTGTCGTGGCCGGGGCAAAAAAAGACCTTCTGTCTACGGATGCACTGATGTTCTTCGATGGCAAGGACGGCACGGCAGATCACCAGGACATCAGCCTGGACGGCCTGCGCAAGGCGGGGAGCGATTACGCCGCCCTTACGGCCAAAGGTAAAACCACGGAGGCCCTTAAAATCATCAATGAGGCGCGCAGCAAGATCATCAGGCCGCTATTCGATGAAGCCGCCGGCGATGACAGCGGGACCATCACGATGACAAAATCTCAAATCAGCACCCTGTCGGATAAGGATGCAATCTACATCATGGCCAGGGGAACGGTGAACGTTGGCCAAACCGCCTTCAAGAGTGCGGCTACGACTCAGGAGATAGGACCAACGGAGACGGGAATTTTTACAGCAGGCGGAGGTCCGATCAATATCTATGCCGGCGGCGATGTGAATGTCAACGAGTCACGGGTCATGACCTTCCTGGGTGGAGACATTACCATTTGGAGCGATCAGGGCAACCTGAATGCTGGCCGTGGTTCGAAAACTACCATAAGTGCTTCACCGCCTCAACAAAAACTGGTCTCTACAAATCCGATACAATATGTAACTGTATTTTCACCTCCTGCGGTCGGCAGCGGCATCCGTGCCCTTACCTTCGATCCTGACGGTCTCGAAGGCCCTCTCCAGGCCCCGCCCCCCGGCGACATCTACCTCTTTGCCCCGAAGGGTGTCATCGACGCAGGCGAGGCAGGGATCGCCGGAGGCAGGTTGATCGTCGGCGCCACCCAGATCCTGAACGCCCAGAATATGGTCTTCACCGCCGGTTCCGTCGGCGTACCTACGTCCAACACCGGCGTAAGCCTCGGCGCACTGACCGGCGCCGGGAGCGTGGCCGAGACGGGGAAGATGCTTGCGGAGTCTTCGGCCCTCGGCGGGGCCAAGGATAGCCTGGCCCAGAGCAATGTGGTGGATCAATTTCTCTCCAAATTCCTGGATGTCAAGGTCATCGATTTCGATACGGATGAAGGTAATGCGGACAATGACAAGCAGGATAAGGAGAAGAAGAAAAAGAAGTAGATCGAGGAGCCTTGCCCCCCATTCTTAAAGGGGAACTTGATTGGGTCCTCTCCCCTGGTGGGAGAGGGACTGGGATGGAATTTATTCGGGTGGATTACAAGGTACTATAACTCATCGGGCCATTTCCGGGAAGAATGATATACGCGCAAAACCTGAACGGTGTTCTCTTTGACCCGGTAAGGAACAATGTAAGGAGTATCGGGCACAACCAGCTCTCTGGTGCCGGAGACCCGACCCGGTCGTCCCAATCCCGGTTGCAGTCCAAGCATGGAAACGGTTTTAACGATTTTCAGCACAACTTCAGCGGCGGCGGAAGGATTATCCCGCGAAATATAAGATTCCGCCTCATCAAGGTCGAGGAGCGCCCTCTTAAGCCATTTTATCCGCAAGCTTGGCCTCTCGTCCTGAAGTCACGTCTTCATGGCTTATCCATTCCGCATCCAGACTGTCAGCTTCGGCCAGGGCTTCTTCGATTCCTTTAATCTGCCACTCGTTCACATCCAGATAATGCTCAAGGGCTTCTTCTATAACATAGGATTTTGAACGTCTGGTAGCTCGGGCAAGGGCCTCGAGACGTTTCTTGGTCGTTGTTTTAACACGCACAGTCAGGTTTGCCGCTTTTAACATGATCGCCTCCAGAATGTAATATGTTGTACTACAATGTATCACCGCAAAGTACATTATTCAATTACAAAAATTGGCTGTTATCCCTTCCCCCCCTCCCCTTCTCCTCCCGAGTTTGCCTAACTTTTATCTGACCGTCGTGAAACTGTAACATTACTAAGGTAGATTTCACAACTTGGTAACGGATAAGAGTGAATAGTGAATAGTGAATAGTGATAAACCTCGAACCCTGTCCACTACCCACTGTTTTCTTAAGATAAATCGACTGGAGGGGTTTTATGCTGCACGGCGGATGGAAAAGATTGGTGGGGATTACGGGAGCGGTCATCCTCTTCACCCTGGCGACCGGCATTGTCCGGGCGGATGCCTGGTGGGACAAGAAGTGGCAGCACCGGCAAAAGATCGCCTTCGACACCACCGACAAGGGAGCGAACATAAAGGAGGGTGTCGCCGATGTTCCGGTACTGGTACGCCTTCATGCCGGGAATTTCGCCTTCGCCAACGCCAAGAATGACGGCTCGGACATCCGTTTCGTGAGCGCCGACGACAAGGCGCCGCTCAAGTTCCATATCGAGAAGTTCGACCCGAAACAGGGGATCGCACTGCTCTGGGTAAAGGTGCCGCAGATCGCCGGTGGCGGAAGCCAGGATTCGATCTGGATCTACTACGGCAACGACAGCGCCCCTCCAGGCCAGGAGCCGGGCGGCACTTACGACACCGGGCAGGTGCTGGTCTATCACCTGGCTGAGACGGAAGGTCCGCCGAAGGACGCGACCAACTACTCCAACCATGCCGCGGCCTTTGCCGGCGCCCAGGGGACCCCGTCGATAATCGGCAACGGGGTCACATTCAAGGGGACCGGCGAAAAGATCGTCGTGCAGCGCGCACCGTCACTCAATTTTGCCAAGGGGCTCACCTTCTCGGCCTGGGTCAGGATCAACCAGCCACAGAACGATGCCCGCCTTTTCTCCTGGGAGGACGCCAACCAGTCCATCGTCATCGGCATCGATCAGGACCGCCCTTATCTCCGTGTCACGACCAGCGGCAAGCAGCCGGTAACGAGCGACAAGAAGGCGCAGATGACGCTCAAGAGCTGGCATCACCTCGCGGTCTCCGCCGATTCGGAAAAACAGATCGCCAGCGTCTACCTGGATGGGCGGGAGGTGGCGGCGCTCAATCTACTTGCCTCGCTCCCCGCACCATCCGGGGAGTTCGCTATCGGTGCTTCCATGAGCGCCCAAAACGCCTTTGCCGGCGATCTGGATGAAATAGAGCTGGGCAATGTCCCGCGTCCCTCTTCCTGGATAGCGGCGGCCTTCGCCGGCCAGGGGGAGGGGGGCAAACTGACCGCCTACCAGCAGGAAGAGTCAGTCGGAGGGAGTGAAGGGAACCTCACCATCCGTCTGATCAAGGTCACCGCCCGGAGCGTCACCTTCGACGGCTGGCTCGTGATCGCCCTCTGCACCTCCATGCTCTTCATGTCCGCCGGGGTGTTCATCAACAAATTCACCAAGCTGCAGAAGATCAAGAGAGGGAACCAGGCCTTCCTGGAGAGTTTCAATAATCTGCACGATCCGCTGGAACTGGACATGGAGGATGAAAACTTCGAAAATTCCACCCTGTTTCGCATCTACAAGGCCGGCTACGACCAGATCATCAACTGGGTCGAAAAGCATGGGGGAGAAGGCGAGGAGGTTTCCCTGACCAATTCGGCGATGAATATCTTTCGCGCGGCCCTGGACAGGGCCAATTCGGTGGAACTAAGGAAGATGAACGCCTGGATGATCGTGCTCACCCTCGGCATCTCCGGAGGGCCCTTCTGGGGGTTGCTCGGCACGGTCTGGGGGGTCATGAACACCTTCGCCAGCCTGGCCGAGGCGGGCGAGGCCAACCTCTCCGCCATCGCCCCGGGGGTCGCCTCGGCCCTGGCCTGCACGCTGTTCGGCCTGCTGGTGGCCATTCCGGCCCTCTTTGCCTACAGCTTCCTTATACTTCACATGAAAAACCTGAACGTGGAAACGCGCCATTTCATCGAAGAGTATGCCCTCAGGGTTGAGGGGTTCCATGGGGAGGAGGCATGAAAGCACCGTCTGATGACTTTGATGAAG